>SBFS01000241.1 GCA_006227825.1 Burkholderiales bacterium
CAGTTGCGGGTGATGTAGTCGCCCTTGTAGACATCGGCAAAGCTGTAGGTGGCCATGGCACCGATGTCGGCGCCGGCGGCAAACGCCTTCTCGCTGCCGGTGATGACCATGCACCCGATGTTCTCGTCGGCGTCGAACGCCTTGAGCGCGGCGCCCAGTTCGTTCATCAGCTGGTCGTTGAGGGCATTGAGCTGCTTGGGCCGGTTGAGCGTCACGATGCCGACGCGGCCTTCGGTGCGCAAGGTGATCAGTTCGGGGGACAGGGTCTCGCTCATGGTGCTCCTCGGGTGTCTGGAAGGTGACGGGGGACGGAATTGACGTGCACGTCAACTATAGCCGCAGCCTGCCGGCATCGCATGCGGCCACCACCAAGGGAAAACATTAACCGACCCATCGGTCGGTTAATGGTAAATTGCAGGGATTCCCCGAACACAGGTGCCGCATGTCGAAGGCCCGAGGAGACGATTGCCCATGAATGCCCCCGCCGCGGGCGCCACCGTGCTCTACGAGGAGCGTGGCGCCGTCGCCCTGGTCACCCTCAACCGCCCCGAGGCGCTCAACAGCTTCACGCGCCAGATGCACCGCGACCTCTGGTCGGCGCTGGACCGCGCCGAGGCCAACCCGGTCATCCGCGCCCTGGTCATCACGGGTGCCGGCCGCGGTTTCTGTGCCGGTGCCGACCTGGCCGAGTTCGATTTCGAGCCCGGGCCCGATCTGGTGCAGCGCGCCGACCCGGGTCCGGTGATCGACCAGGCCTTCAACCCCACCGCGCGACGCATTCAGTCGCTGCGTTTTCCGGTGGTTGCCGCGGTCAACGGCGTGGCCGCCGGGGCGGGTGCCTCGCTGGCCATGACCTGCGACATCGCGATCGCCGCGCCCGGCGCCAGCTTCATCCAGGCCTTCAGCAAGATCGGCCTCATTCCCGACGCCGGTGGCAGCTGGTTCCTGGTCGAGCGGCTGGGCCTGGCGCGCGCCATGGCGCTGGCCATGACCGGCGACAAGCTGCCGGCCCAGCAGGCCAAGGACTGGGGCATGATCTGGGACGTGGCCGACGACCCGCTGGCCGCCGCGCTGGCCACGGCCGAGAAGCTGGCCGTGATGCCCACCAAGGCCCTGGTGGCCACGCGCGCGCTGCTGCGCGACGCCGGCCGGCGTTCGCTGGACGAGCAGCTCGACGTCGAGCGCGACACCCAGTCGGCCCTGGGCCGCACGCACGACTACATCGAAGGCGTGATGGCCTTCCGGCAGAAGCGCCCGGCGCAGTTCAAAGGCGAGTGAACATGACCCCTGAACAACGCGCCACCCGGGTCGGCGAGGCCATGTTCGCGGCCGACGTCGCGGCCCGTGAGACCATGGGCATCGAGATCGTCAGCGTGGCCCCCGGCCGCGCCGTGCTGCGCATGGCGGTCAGGCCCCTGCACCTCAACGGCCACAAAATCTGCCACGGCGGCTTCATTTTCACCCTGGCCGACACCACTTTTGCCTATGCCTGCAACAGCTACAACCGCAACGCGGTGGCCGCCGGCTGCAGCATCGAGTTCCTCAAGCCGGGACTGGAGGGTGACGTGCTGACCTGCGAGGGGGTGGAGCAGGTGCTGCAGGGCCGGCACGGCATCTACGACATGAAGGTCAGCAACCAGAAGGGCGAGGTGGTCGCGGTGTTCCGCGGCAAGAGCGCGGTCATTCCGGGCAGCATCTTTCCCGAAGAGGAGGGCGCATGAACCACTTTCCGCTCGAACCGATCGAGAAGGCCAGCATCGACGAGCTGCGCGCCCTGCAGCTCAAGCGCCTGCAGGGCACGCTGCGCCATGCCTATGCCAACTCGCCGGTGTACCGGCGCAAGTTCGACGAGGCCGGTGTGCACCCGGATGACTGCAAGACCCTGGCCGACCTGTCGAAATTTCCGTTCACCACCAAGAAGGACCTGCGCGACAGCTACCCGTTCGGCATGTTCGCCGTGCCACGGGAGAAGTGCGCGCGCATCCACGCCAGCAGCGGCACCACCGGCAAGCCGACGGTGGTGGGCTACACGCTCAGGGACATCGACACCTGGGCCGGTGTGGTGGCCCGCAGCATCCGCGCCAGCGGTGCCCGGCCGGGCGACATGGTGCATGTGAGCTACGGCTACGGCCTGTTCACCGGTGGCCTGGGCGCCCACTATGGCGCCGAGAAGCTGGGCCTGACGGTGGTGCCCTTTGGCGGCGGCCAGACCGAGCGCCAGGTGCAGCTCATGCAGGACTTCCGGCCGGACATCATCATGGTCACGCCCAGCTACATGCTGGCCATTGCCGACGAGTTCGAACGGCAGGGCATCGACCCGCGCGAGAGCAGCCTGCGCATCGGCATCTTCGGGGCCGAACCCTGGACCAACGACATGCGGGTGGCGATCGAGGCGCGCATGGACATCGATGCGGTCGACATCTACGGCCTGTCCGAGGTGATGGGGCCGGGTGTGGCCAACGAATGTGTCGAGACCAAGGACGGCCCGACCATCTGGGAAGACCATTTCTACCCCGAGATCATCAACCCCGACACCGGCGAGCCGGTGGCCGACGGCGAACTGGGCGAGCTGGTGTTCACCAGCCTGACCAAGGAGGCGCTGCCGATCATCCGCTACCGCACGCGCGACCTCACCCGCCTGCTGCCCGGCACGGCCCGCACCATGCGGCGGATGGAGAAGATCACCGGCCGCAGCGACGACATGATGATCGTTCGCGGCGTCAACGTGTTCCCGACCCAGATCGAGGAGCTCATTCTCAAGCGCCCGGAGCTGACCGCGCACTACCAGTGCATCCTGACCCGCGAGGGCCCGATGGACAACCTCACGGTGGCCATCGAGACGCGGCCCGGGTTGTCGCCGGACAGCATCGAGGCGCGCGCGGCGGCCGAACTGCTGCGCCACGAGGTCAAGGTCTACGTGGGCAGCAGCGTCGAGGTGGAGTTGCGTCCCGAAGGCGGTGTCGAGCGCAGCCAGGGCAAGGCCAAGCGCGTGGTGGACCTGCGCAAGCGCTGACCCCGCAACGCCACAGGAGCAGCCGGCTCAGGCCGACGGCGTGTTGCGGAGCCAGCCGGCCAGCAGACCGGCGTCCTTGACGGTCAGCCGCACCGCCTGGACGGCGGGCGGCCATTCGATCGGAAGCCGCAGCAGCCGGCGATCGCGAGACACGAGCGCGGTGACCCGGCGCCGGCGCCCGCGCAGCTGCCGAACCTCCTCGAGCTTGCGCACACGCCAGGCTTCCGCAGCGGCTCCCCGGTGCGCTGGCGCCAATTCGATGCCCAGCCATTCGTCGCCGGCGGCCAGCCCGGCAGCTTCGCCTGCCCCCCCGCGCAGCACTTGCCTGATCACCAGGCCGTCGGTCTCGCTCACCCGCAGCCCCAGTTGCTGGGCCAGCGGCGCCGGGTCCAGGTTCACCTGCACGCCGTGGCGCTGCAGCAGCTCGGTCACGGGCAGCTCGCCGGTGCCGTGAACCCAGAGGGCCAGCTCGTCCGCGTAGCTGCGGCCGCCCAAGCGCCGCAGGACCTGGGCCAGGTCGGCTTCGCGCATCGGGCCGCCCGAGGTGCGCTGCCAGAGCGCGCGCATCACGTCGTCCAGGCTGGTGTGGCCTTCGGCGCGCAGCGTCAGGTCCAGGCACAGGGCCACCAGCGCGCCCTTGGTGTAATAGCTCACGGTGGCGTTGGCGGTGTTCTCGCCGACGCGGTAGTACTTGACCCAGGCATCGAAGCTGGCCTGGGCCACGCTCTGCACATGCCGGCCCGGCGTCTGCAGGACCTGGTTGAGCGTCTTGGTCAGCAGGCGCAGGTAGGTGGCGTCGTCGATGAGGCCGGCGCGGCGCAGCACCAGGTCGTCGTAGTAGCTGGTGAAGCCTTCGAAGAACCACAGCAGTCCGGTGTAGTTCTCCGCGTCGTAGTCGCAGCGCGCCAGCTCGGCCGGGCGCAGCCGCTTGACGTTCCAGGTGTGGAAGTACTCGTGGCTGATCAGGCCCAGCAGCGTGGTGTAGCCCTCCGGCGGCTTGCCCTTGTTCGCCTGGCCGTTGCCTGCGGCGGGTGGCTCGGCGACCAGCGAGGGCAGGTCGGTGCGGGCGCAGATGAGGGCGGTGGACTGCCGGTGTTCCAGGCCACCGTAGCCTTCGCCGCTGGCGTGCAGCATGAACACGTAGCGATCGAACGCAGGCGGCTCCTCGCCATGCCAGAACCGGATCTGTTCTTCGCAGATGCGGCGCGTGTCCTCCAGCAGCCGCTCGCCGTCGAACCAGCCGCCGGCGCCACTGACCACGAAGCGGTGGGGCACGCCGCAGGCTTCGAACTGGCCGCTCCAGAAGGTTCCGAGTTCGAACGGGCTGTCGGCCAGCTCGTCGTAGTCGGCCGCCCGGTAGCGGCCGAAGCCGGATGCGTCCGTGCGCAGCGGCGCCAGGGCGGTGGCCACCTGCCAGCCGGCAGGCAGGCGTTCGGCGCCCAGCTCGATCTCGTGCGGCCTGGCCTCGTGACCCACGGCGCGCAGGCACAGGCTGGTCGGGTTGAAGAAGCCGCGCGTGCCGTCCAGGAAGGCCGTGCGCACCGAGGCGTCGAAGGCATAGACCTCGTAGCGCAGCGTCAGCGGCTGCCCCGGGTCGGCGCGCACCTGCCAGCGGTGCTTGTCGAGCTGCACCAGCGCCAGGGGGCGGTCTTCCTGCATGGCCGTCAGCCGCTGCAGGTGCTGGGAGAACTCGCGCACCAGGTAGCTGCCGGGTATCCAGACCGGCAGGCTCAGCACCTGCCGTTCACGCGGGCTGGGCAGCTCCATCGTCACCTCGAACAGGTGGGCCTGCAGGCTTTGGACCGCCACGCGGTAGCGGACGGCACGGTCACCGGTGGCCGGGCGGCGGGAACGTCGGACAGAGGTCATGGCGGGGGGCGGATGCGGACCGGAGGCCGGTCGGAAAGGGGGTCAGATGGCCGCGGCACCGATGAAGCAGCTCAGGGCGGCCACCGCAGACAGGCGAAAGCGCAGCGTCAGCCAGCCGGTCAGGCCGGCGCGCCGGTAGAGCTTGCGGTCGACCGCGTAGCACAGCAGCAGCAGGAAGCCCAGCCAGGCCAGCCCGGCCGGGGCGGGCATCAGCAGGCCGGGCCAGGCCAGCAGCGAGGGCAGCACGCCCCACAGCAGGTGCATGCGCTGTGCGTGCGGCCCGCACGAAGCACCTTCCTGGCGGCCGGCCAGCCAGGCCAGGCCCCAGTGGATGCCACCCAGAAAGGAGGCGATCAGGGCACCGTAGCCGGCCAGGGCCATCGAGACCCAGCCGCGCAGGTCCGCCTCGACCAGCCACAGCAGGACGGCCAGCAGCGCGAACGGGATCAGGCCGGCGTACCCCAGTGTGTGCGCCAGGGCACGGTCTTTCGGGTCGTCGAGCGGATCGCGGTTCATGGTTTGGCTTCGGCCAGCTTGCGTGCGATCTGCTCGACACCCACCGCGCCGGGCATGCGGGTGCCGTCGACGAAGAAGCTGGCCGGAGTCCCGTCGATGCGGTGCTTGCGCCCGAAGGCGACGTTGCGCTCCAGGGCGGTGGTGTCGCAGCTGGCCGAAGGCGGTGTGACGTTGTTGAGCATCCAGTCCAGATAGGCCTTGTCCTTGTCCTTGGCGCACCAGATGTGGCGGGACTTGGTGACCGAGTCGGCACCCAGGATGGGGTAGAGGAAGACGTGCACGGTGACGTCGTCGATCTTGAGCAGGTCGCGCTCGAAGCGCTTGCAGAAACCGCAGTTGGGGTCGCTGAACAGGGCCATTTTGCGTTTGCCGTTGCCGCGCACGATGGTGAACGCGTCTTTCAGGGGCAGGTCCCTGAAGTCCACGGCGGTGAGCTGCTCGATGCGCTGTTCGGTCAGGTTGACGCGGGCCCGCGTGTCGATCAGCGCGCCCTGGATCAGGTGGTTGCCCTGGGCGTCGGTGTAGAAGATGTCGCTCTGGTTGATGCGTACCTCGTACAGCCCTTCCACCGGGGTCTTGCGCACCTCGTCGATCGGGGGCAGGCTGGGCAGGCGCTCGGCCAGGTTCTTGCGGATGACCGCTTCCTGGGCCAGGGCTCCCATGCACAGGGCCGACAGGATGACGAGCAGGGGGAGGCGCAGGGTTTTCATGGACAGTCTCTATGGCAAGTGTGGAATCGGCCTTCAGGCGCGAACGCCGGAGGCCTGGCGGGCCAGCCAGTGCTTGAGCGGCCCGAGGCGGTCGACGCCCCTCATGCCCCAGTTGCGCAGGGCCTGCACGCGGGCATCGTCGTGGCCGAACAGGTTGAACAGTCCGTCCGTGAGCCAGCCCATGGCATGGACGTCGGCCTGGCGCGCGCGCTCGTAGCGGCGCAGCAGGCGCCAGTCGCCGGGCTCGCGCCAGTATTCGCGCGCATGCAGCACCCGCGCCAGTTCGGCCACGTCGGCCAGGCCCACATTCAGGCCCTGTCCGGCCAGCGGATGCATGGCATGGGCGGCGTCACCGGCCAGGGCCACGGTGCCGCTGGCCGTGCGGGCGATCCAGCGGCGCGCGCGGGAGAGCTCGAGCGGCCAGGCCTGCACCGGGCCTTCGGGTGTCATGTCGCCCAGGGCATGGCCGCAGAAGGCCTGCACCGCTTCGGCGAAGGCCTGCGGTGCGAGCGCCTGTGCGGCCTCGGCCTGCGCGGTGGGCAGTGACCACACCAGTGCCACGGCATGGCCCGCGTCGCCTTCGAGCGGCAGCAGCGCCATGATCTGGCCGTCCCGGAACCACTGGCGCGCCTGGCCGCCATGCGGCCTGGCGCAGCGCAGCCTCGCCGCCAGCGCCTTGTGCGGATAGGGCCGCACGTCGAACTCGATGCCCAGGGCCTCGCGCGTCTGGCTGCGCTTGCCTTCACAGATGATGGTCAGGCCGCTGTCGGGCGCTTCCTCGAGGCGGTCGATGCCACTCTGGAAGTCCACGGCTTCGGCCAGGCGGCGCTCCAGGGCCGGCACATCCACGATCCAGGTCAGGGCCGCCGTGCTGTCCCCGTTGGCGTCGAAGCGCAGCCGTCCTCCGTCGTCGCCGTGCACCTGCATGGCGCGCACCGCCGTGACCGCCGGTGGCCCGGTGTCGTCGCTGGCGGCCTGCGGCCAGCAGCGCAGCGATTGCAGCAGGTCCCGCGAGGCGCTGTTGAGCGCGTAGGCCCGCACGTCGGTGGACCCGGGCGCTGCGGGTTGATGCGCGGACGGGTCGACCAGTGCCACGCGCAGGCGGTCCCGGGCCAGCAGCAGCGCCAGCGCCTGGCCGACGATGCCTGCTCCGCGGATGGTCACATCGTGGCGTCGGCGGGTGCCGGCGCGGTGAGGGGCTGCGCTCATGAGGGCATTTTAGGTTCACGGCACAATGAAAGGTTCCAGCACCGTCTTTGCCACTGCAACCATGTCATCTTCCCCGGCGCCCGATTCTCCATCCCGCCTCCAGGCCCGCATCGAGGGCCTATGGGTCTACCCGGTCAAGTCGTGCGCCGGCGTGTCGCTGACCGAGGCCGAACTCACGCCGGCCGGCCTGGCCTGGGACCGCGCCTGGATGGTGGTGGACGACGAAGGGGAGTTTGTCAGCCAGCGCGAGCTGCCCCGCATGGCCCTCATCCAGCCTTCTTTCCGGCTTGGCCAGCTCGTGCTGCGGGCCCCGGGCATGCTGGCGCTGCACCTGTCGCTGGAGGCGGCCGAGTGGCCGGTCAAGGTGCGCGTATGGGACGACGTCGTGCAGGCCTGGGACATGGGCGACGTCGCCGCCCAGTGGTTCAGCGATTTTCTCGGGGCGGACGCGCCGGCCGGACTCAGGCGCCTTCGGCTGGTGCGTTTCGACCCGGAAGTGCGGCGGCTCTCCAGCCGCCGCTGGACCGCAGACCGCGAGGCGCAGGTGCAGTTCGCCGACGGTTTCGGCGTGCTGGTGACCAGCAGCGCCTCGCTGGAGGAGCTCAACCGGCGGCTGCAGTCGGCCGGGCAGCCGCCGGTGGACCAGCGCCGTTTCCGCCCCAACATCGTGCTCGGTGGCGTCGAGGCGCACGACGAGGACCGGATCGGCATCTGGAGGGTCGAGGCCGGTGGCGGGCAGGCCCTGCTGGACAACGTCAAGCCCTGTGCCCGCTGTCCGATCCCGGATGTCGATCCCGATTCGGCGCAGTCGTCCACATCCGTGGGCGACGCGCTGCGGGCGTACCGGCAGGATCCCCGCCTGGACGGGGCGCTGACCTTCGGCATGAACGCCATCGTGCTCGAGGGTGACGGCCTCGTGCTCAGGGTCGGACAGGCGGTGCAGGCCGATTGGCGCTTCGACGCCTGATGCGCCGGTGCAGGCCCCTGCCGGGACGGCGGTGGGGTTGATGCCAATTACGATTAGAGAAATCAATTTACTGATTGTGAATTTTTGGCTATAGTCGCTTTCCAACAGCGGGCCCGCCTTGCCGGGCGGGCCGCATCCACCCGAGGAGCAGCGACATGGCGACCTACACCTATCCCACCTTTCCCTACCGTCCACCGGCCGACCTGCTGGAGGCGGCTGCACGACGCAGGCCGCTGGTGGTCATCGGCGCGGGCCCGGTGGGCCTGGCTGCGGCCATCGACGCCCGCCTGCATGGTCTGGACGTGCTGCTGTTCGACGAAGAGGACAGCGTGTCCTTCGGCTCGCGCGCGGTCTGCTACGCCAAGCGGGCGCTGGAGATCCTGGACCGCCTCGGCGTGGGCGACGTGGTCTGCGACAAGGGCGTGAGCTGGAACATCGGGCGCACTTTCCTGCGCGAGGAAGAGGTCTACCGCTTCAACCTGGTGCCCGATGCAGGCCACAAGCGCCCGGGCATGATCAACCTGCAGCAGTACCACCTGGAGGAGGCTCTGGTCAAGCGGGCCACCGAACTCGGCGCCGACCTGCGCTGGAAGTACAAGGTGGTGAATGTGCAGCCGCTGGGGCAGGGTGGCAACAGTGGCGCCCGCCTGACGGTGGAGACGCCCGACGGCACGTTCGACATCGAGGCCGACTGGCTGATCGTGGCCGACGGTGCGCGATCGAACGTGAGGCGCCAGCTCGGCCTGGACATCGAGGGCCACGTGTTCAGGGACCGATTCCTGATTGCCGACGTGATCATGAAGGCCGACTACCCGGCCGAGCGCTGGTTCTGGTTCGACCCGCCCTTTCACCCCAACCAGAGCGTGCTGCTGCACAAGCAGAGCGACAACGTCTGGCGCATCGACTTCCAGCTCGGCTGGGACGCCGATCCGGAAGAAGAGAAAAAGCCCGAGAACATCATCCCCCGCGTCAAGGCCATGCTGGGCGACGACCGCGAGTTCGAACTGGAATGGGCCAGCATCTACACCTTCCAGTGCCGGCGCATGAAGAACTTCCGCCATGGCCGCCTGCTGTTCGTGGGCGACGCGGCGCACCAGGTCTCGCCCTTCGGCGCCCGCGGTGCCAACTCCGGCTTCCAGGACACCGACGACCTGATGTGGAAGCTGGCGCTGGTGATGAAGCAGCAGGCGCCCGAGGCCCTGCTGGACAGCTACGACGCCGACCGCACCTACGCGGCCGACGAGAACATCCGCAACTCCACCCGCTCGACCGACTTCATCACGCCCAAGAGCAAGGTCAGCCGCACCTTCCGCAATGCGACCCTGCAGCTGGCGCGCCAGCACCCGTTCGCGCGCAGGCTGGTCAATTCCGGTCGCCTGTCGGTGCCGTCATTCCTGGTGCATTCGGCGCTGAACACACCGGATACCGATGCCTTCGAGGGCAACATGGTGCCCGGCGCACCCATGGACGATGCGCCGGTGCGGCGGGAAGGGCAGGACGCCTGGCTGCTGGACCAGCTGGGCAACCGCTTCGTGCTGATGGTGTTCGCCGACCGCGCCGAGTCTCTCGACCCAGCCCTGCTGGCCCTGTCCGAAGCACTGGCGCAGGAGCCGGTGCCGGTGCAGACCCTGCTGGTGACCGCCCATGCCGGCTCGGTGCCGCCGGGTCTTCGGGTCGTCCATGACCGCGACGGGCTGGTGGCCCAGCGCTGCGACGCCCGTCCGGGCACCGCCTACCTGGTCCGACCGGACCAGCACGTGGCCGCTCGCTGGCGCGACCCCCGGGCCCAGGCCGTGCGGGACGCCCTGGCCCGTGCCACCGGCCAAGCCAGCGCCGCCCGGCTGCAAGCCGCCTGAGAACCGAGGAGACCGAGATGCCCCTGCAACTGCAACCCAACCTGCGCGAGGCGGGTCAGCGCTATTTCCGCGATTTCACGCCCGGTGACGATTTCTACGAGGCCCTGATCGAAGCCCACCGCGACCTGAGCGACGAGCAAAGCGAGATGCTCAACGCCCGGCTCATTCTCATCCTGGCCAACCACATCGGCGACATCGGTGTCTTGCGCGAAGCGCTGGTGCAGGCCCGAGAGGGCGTCTGAGCCGGACCGCCGCGCGCAGGTGCCGTTTGCCGATCGGTGAAAAAGAGCGGCAAAAACCCCTCAAGTCTGGCGATCGGCTGCCGAAAAGCGGGTCAGAACACCGGAAAAGTGTCTGTCCGGTGCGACCCACGGGGGTAGCCATGATCAACATTCCAAGCACGACCGCAGTCAACTGGAGCACGCCACCGGCCAGCACGGCTGTCAGCCCGGTGCTGGCCGTACAGCCGGTGAGTGCCACCGGTCGGGAGCGCCAGGCGGGACTGGGCGCCGGCCAGGACGGGCCCGGGCAGCAGCGCCCGGGTGATGGCGGGCGCACGGCCCGGGCCGCGCGCGAAGAGGCATCCTCTGTCCCTCTGCTGCCGCGGGCTGAGCCGGCCGCCAGGGGTGACGCCGCCGAACCGGCACGCGATGCCGCTGCCCGCCAGGAGGCCGGGCAGCGGGCCAGCCGGGAGAGGGCCGACCAGGAGGCCGATGCGGCCATGAAGGACAGGCTGCAGACCGTGCTGACCTCCATCTGGCAGGCCAGTTCCGCGGTCGTCGAGCGGGCGCTGGGCAGCGAGCCTGCGGACACCGTGCCGGCTCAGCCGGCGCCAGGAGGCGCCCTGGCCGTCCGTCGCCCGCTGCCGCCGGCACCGCCCGAGCCCGCGAAGGCGCTGCCCTGGCCCGTCATGCCCGAGGACTCGCAGCCGTCTTCAGCCGCGCTACCGGTTCCACCCGAGGAGGTGGTGGCCTACGACGAAAAAGGCAACACCTCCACCGCGCCGCTGGAGGTGGGCGGCCTGGTCGACCGTCGCGTGTAGCGCGGGTCGGCAGACCCGCGCGGTGACTCAGATGCGGTGTCGCACGCCCGCAGGGCTGTCGGCCAGCCGGGCCAGCACGGCAGGGGCGATCTGGCGCAGTGCCAGGATCTCGTGGGCGGCGCCGGCCTGGATGGCCATGCGTGGCATGCCGAAGACGACGCAGCTGGCCTCGTCCTGGACGTAGTTGTAGCTGCCGGCGTCCTTCATTTCCCGCATCGCCTGCGCGCCATCGGCCCCCATGCCGGTGAGCATGATGCCGATGGCGTTGGGTCCGATCACCCGGGCAGCAGAGCGGAACAGCACCTCCACCGACGGGCGGTGGCGGTTGACCGGCTCGCTGTCGTCGACCACCGCGACGTAGTTGGAGCCGCTGCGGTCGATGTGCAGGTGGCGCCCGCCGGGTGCGATGTAGGCATGGCCGGGCAGGATGCGCTGGCCGTGCACGGCCTCCTGGACCTGGATCTTGCACAGGCCGTTGAGGCGGGCGGCGAAGCTGGTCGTGAAGCCCGGGGGCATGTGCTGGGTGATGACGATGGCCGGCGCGTCTGCGGGCATCGGCACCAGCACCTCGCGGATGGCCTCGGTGCCACCGGTCGAGGCGCCGATGCAGATCACCTTCTCGGTCGACATCCGCGGCAACGGCCGGTGATGGCCCTCATGTCCGGCTGCCGGCACGCTGGCGGCCGGGGCAGGGCCTGAGGGCAGCCGGCGCACGAGGGCCTTGGCGGCGACGCGGATCTTCTCCACGATGTCGCCCGAGAGCTCGTTGAGGCCGCTGGTGACGCCGATGCGGGGTTTGGCCACGAAATCCACCGCGCCCATCTCCAGGGCGCGCAGGGTGATCTCGGCGCCCTGCTCGGTCAGGGTGGAGACCATGACCACCGGCATCGGACGCAGGCGCATCAGGCGGGAGAGGAACTCCAGCCCGTCCATGCGCGGCATCTCCACATCCAGCGTGATCACGTCGGGGTTGAGCTCGCGGATCATCTCGCGGGCCACCAGCGGATCGCTGGCGGCGCCGACGCACTGCATGTCGGGCTGCCGGTTGATGATCTCCGACAGCAGGCTGCGTACCAGCGCCGAATCGTCCACCACCACCACCCTGATCTTGTTCATGGTCTCCCCCCTCCCTGCGGCCGTTGTCGGTTGTCAGAACAGGTCGATCGAGCCGCCGGCGGTGGACTTGGCCACCACCACCGCATTGCCCGCGCGCTCCTGCGTCTCCAGCGTCTCCGGGTGCGAATGGGCCAGGCGCTTGACCATCGCCTTGCCGCTGGCCGGGAAATAGCAGACCTTGCGCGGGTGGATGTCCAGCACGTCCTTGGAGACGATCGAGATGCGTTCGGTGTGCAGGTAGTCGAGCACGAACTGGGTGTTGCGCTCGCCGACGTTCATGGTGGTGAACGAGTGCATCACCTGGCCGCCGCCGAACACCTTGGCCTGCATGGTCTCGCGGCGGGCGCCGAGCTTGATCATCTCGTTGATCAGCAGCTCCATCGCATAGGAGCCGTAGCGACCGGAGGTGTCGTTGCCTCCCTCCGGGAGCATGAAGTGGTTCATGCCCCCGACCCTGACCTTCGGGTCCCAGATGCAGGCCGCGATGCAGGAGCCCAGCACGGTCATGATCATCATTTCGTCGTCGGTGACGTAGTACTCGCCTGGCAGGACCTTGACCGCATCGTGCTGGAAGTGGTGGTCGCGGTAGAAGAAGGCGGCCTGTCCCGGCTTGCGGGGCAGCGCACGCAGGCGCTCGATGCCCGAAACCGCGGAGACGGTGGCGGTGGATCTGGGTGCCATGCCGGCAGCCGCGGAGACCGGACGGGAGGAGGCCTCAAAGGCGTTCATAGACCGTCTTTCCGCGCAGGGCAAACAGGTTGCGTGCGTCGCTGAAGTTCTCGGCGTGACCGACGAACAGCATGCCGCCCGGCTTCATCACCCGGTGGATGCGCTCGAGGACCTGGCGCTGGGTCGTCGCGTCGAAATAGATCATGACGTTGCGGCAGAACACGAGGTCGAACGGCTCGCGAAACGGCAGGTCGTGGATCAGGTTGACGGTCTGGAAGCCCATGTGCCGCTGCAACTCGGGCTTGACGCGCATGAGCCCCGCATTGGCACCCTTGCCGCGCATGAAATGGCGCTGCAGGCGCTCCGGACTCAGCCCCTTGATGCCGTCCATCTTGTAGATGCCACGGGCGGCGGTCTCCAGCACCCGGGTGTCGATGTCGCTGTTGACGATCTCGAACTGCCCTGTGTTGCCCAGCGTCTCCAGCGCCGTCATGGCGATGGAGTAGGGCTCTTCGCCGGTCGATGAAGCGGCGCACCAGATGCGCCAGGCGCGCCCCCGATCGCTGCGCAGCAGGTCGGCCAGGATGGAGAAATGGTGCTCCTCGCGGAAGAAGGCGGTCAGGTTGGTGGTCAGGGCGTTGATGAACTCCTGCCACTCGGCGCCGTCGTGATGCTCCAGCCAGTCCAGGTAGGCGCTGAAGCTGCCGTGGCCGGTCTCGCGCAGGCGGCGGGAAACGCGGCTGTAGACCATCGCGTGCTTGCCGTCGTGCAGGCTGATGCCGGCCTTGCGGTAGATCATCTCCTTGATCCGCCGGAAGTCGGCCGGACCCCAGACGAACTCGCGGCCCTCGGCCAGAGGCCCCTGGTCCGCTTCGGGTCTGGCCGGTTGCACGCTGCGCTGGATGCGGGTGGGCTGGAGCATGATGAATGGGGCAGGCAGATGCAGGAATGGCCTGTTGCCGGTGTCAGTGCCGGGAGCGGCGAACCAGGCCTGAGGTGTCCAGGATCAGGGCCACCTTGCCGTCACCCAGGATGGTGGCGCCGGACACGTTGGGCACCTTGCGGTAGTTGGACTCCAGGTTCTTGATCACGACCTGCTGCTGGCCGAGCAGTTCGTCGACCATCAGGGCGACCCGGGCGCCATCGGCCTCGATCACGACCATGATGGGGCTGCTGGCGTTGTGCTCGAAGCGCGGCACCTGGAACACATGCTCCAGCTCGATGACCGGCATGTACTCCTCGCGCACCTTGACCAGGCGCGCCCCCTGGGCCACGGTGTTGATGTCCTTGGGGTTGATCTGGAACGATTCGATCACCGAGGACAGCGGCAGGATGTAGACCTCGTCGCTCACGCGCACGCTCATGCCGTCCATGATGGCCAGCGTCAGCGGCAGGCGCACCTTGACGCTCATGCCATAGCCTTCGGCCGAATCGATCTCGACCGTGCCGTTGAGCGCGGCGATGTTCTTCTTGACCACGTCCATGCCGACGCCGCGGCCCGAGACGTCGGTCACTTCGGCGGCGGTGGAGAAGCCCGGGGCGAAGATCAGGTTCCAGACCTCGCTGTCGCTGAGACTGTCGGGCGCATCGATGCCTTTTTCCCGGGCCTTGGACAGCAGCTTCTCGCGCGAGAGGCCCTTGCCGTCGTCGCGGACCTCGATCAGGATGGAGCCGCCCTGGTGCGAGGCAGACAGGGTGATGGTGCCGTGCTCGGGCTTGCCGCGGGCCCGCCGCTCCTGCGGCATCTCGATGCCGTGGTCGCAGCTGTTGCGGATCAGGTGGGTCAGGGGGTCGGTGATCTTCTCGATCAGGCCCTTGTCCAGTTCGGTGGCTTCGCCGTGGGTGATCAGCTCCACCTTCTTGCCCAGCTTGGCGGCGAGATCGCGCAGCATGCGCGGGAAGCGGTTGAACACCACCGACATCGGGATCATGCGGATCGACATCACGGCTTCCTGCAGGTCGCGCGTGTTGCGGTCCAGGTCGGCCAGTCCGGCCAGCAGTTGCTGGTTCATCGAGACATCGAGCTCGCGGCTCTTCTGCGCGAGCATCGCCTGGGTGATGACCAGTTCGCCGACCAGGTTGATCAGCTGGTCGACCTTGCTGACGGACACCCGCAGCGTGCTGGACTCGACGGTCGCGGCGGCCGCCGGGCGGCTCTCGACGCGTGCCGCCGCGGACCGCGGGGCGGCGGCCGTTTGGGCGGCCGTTTGCGCGGGCGTGCCGGCGGGGTCGGCGGCGACTGCCGGCGAGGGCTGCGGGACTGGCGCGGCCGACGAGGGCGAACCGGGCGCATCGTCGAAGAAGCCGAAATCCTGGCCCTCCCGGCCACCGGCGGTGGCTGCGGCCGGGGCTGATGCAGGCACCGCCGCGGCCTGGGCGGGCAGTGGCGGCACGCCCGCATCCACGATCCGGATCTGCTCCCGGCTCACATGGAAGGTGAACAGGTCCAGCAGGTCGCTGTCGCTGGAGGCCGTCTGCACACGGAAGATGCGCCGGTCGGACTGGTCGCAGGGCAGGCTCTCGAGCTGGCCGAGACCGGCGATGTCGCGGAACAGGTCGACGATGCCGTCGGCCTGCGACGGGTGCTCCAGCGGGCCGATGTGGATTTCCAGCTGTCGCTGGCCGGCGGCGGCGACCGCCGGCGCGGGTGCCGCCGGGGCAGCGGCGACAGGAACAGCAGGGGCGACGGGGTCATCCGTGGGCGCCGGTTGCTGGGGCACGGGGGCTTGGCTTGCGGGCGCACCGGCCTGTTCGCCGGAAGCCAGCACGCGGATGCGCTCGACCAGGCTGGCGGTGGCCGGCGTGTCAACCGGCCGGCCCTGGTGGCGGGCCAGCAGCAGGCGCAGGGCGTCCGATGACTCCAGCAGCACGTCCACCATCGGCGCGGTCGGTGCCAGTTCGTGCCGGCGCAGCTTGTCCAGCAGCGACTCCATCTGGTGCGTCAGCTCGGCCACGTCGGCGAAGCCGAAGGTCGCTGCCCCGCCCTTGATCGAGTGGGCGCAGCGGAAGATCGCGTTGAGCTCCTCGTCGTCGGCCTGCTCCAGGTCGAGTTGCAGGAGCATCTGTTCCATCTGGTCCAGGTTCTCGCCCGCCTCCTCGAAGAAGATCTGGTAGAACTGGCTCAGATCGATGTTGCCGCCACCGTGCGGCGCTTCATTTGTCATCTCACCCATGGGTGCTCTCCTGTCTGTGATGCCAGACCTGTGTTCAGCGAATGACCTTCTGGATCACCTCGATCAGGCGGCCCGGATCGAAAGGCTTGACCAGCCACCCCGTGGCCCCGGCGCTGCGTCCCGCCTGTTTCATGGCATCACTGGACTCGGTGGTCAGGATGAGGATGGGGGTCGTCTTGAACTTGGGATGCTCGCGCAGCTTGCGGGTCAGCCCCAGGCCGTCCAGGCGCGGCATGTTCTGGTCGGTCAGCACCAGGTCGATGGTGTGGCTCTGCGCCTTCTCGAAGGCGTCCTGGCCGTCCACCGCTTCAACGACGTGGAAGCCGGCTCCCGAGAGGGTGAACGAGACCATCTTGCGCATGGAAGCCGAGTCGTCTACGGCGAGAATGGATTGCATGGAATACTCCGTTTTCGGGCTGGTATCGACAGTGGGCGGCATTTCTTGACAGTTCGGGCCTGCCGGGTCAGAACAGTTCGACGGAACCCGAGTCCATCTCGCTCTGGGTGACCGGGCTGGGGCGTTCGGGCATCGGGTCCAGCCGCAGCGGCTGTTCGTCCCCTTCGAGTTCCATGGCCTCCTCGGCCAGGCGCCACGCGCAGCCCTGCAGGATCAGGCTGGTGTGGTTGATCAGCTGGGTGGCCATGTCGTGGAACTGGAGCTCCGTGACCGCCTGCTGGAGCTGGTTGCGGATGACGTGCAGGTCCTCGTTGTCCCGGCCGGCCAGATGTGCCAGGGCGCTTTCGGCGTTGCCAAAGCGCTCCAGCAGATTGCTGGTGGCGTGGTCCAGCAGACCGACCAGGCGTTGCAGGTCCGTCAATGCCATGAGCAGCGAGTCCTGGACGTCCGCGACCATGTTCACGGGCAGGGAGACGGCCGGAGCCGTCTGCAGCGTCGATGCTTGTTCCATGGGTCGGTAGGGTTGGGTTAGAAGGGGGAGGGGTGACGGGCAGTACAATTTTCCCGGTGCCTTCGCAGGCTTATCGGCCAATTACCGGGCAAATTCAGGAGCTTTTTTCTCCGCTGGAGTCACCCACCAGCCTGTCCTGTCGAATGCTGACGCTGCATGAACCACCCTCCCGAGCCTGAGCCGCGGCCAACGGTGCGCATCCTTCACCTCGAAGACTCGCGGGTCGACCACGCCCTGGTCAAGTTCGCCCTGCAGCGCAGCCAGTTCGCGTGCGAGCTCACCCTGGTCGACACGATCGAGGACTTCCAGCGCGAGCTCGAGGCCGGCGCCTGCGACATCGTGCTGGCCGACTACCACCTGCCGGGCTTCACCGGCATGGACGCCTGGCAGCTCTCGCGCGACCTGCGGCCGGACACGCCGTTCGTGATCCTGTCGGGTGCCATCGGCGAGGCCGCCGCCGTCGAGGCCCTGCACGCGGGTGTCAGCGACTACCTGCTCAAGGACAACATGCAGCGTCTGGCGCATGTGATCGAACGGGCCATCGAGGTCAGCCAGACACGCCGGGCCAAGGCCAGGGCCGATGCGGAGCTGGCCGAGTCCCGGCAGCGCCTGGGCGAGCTGGCCGAGCACCTGCAGACCAGCATCGAACAGGAGCGTGCCGACATCGCCCGCGAGATCCATGACGACATCGGGGGGGCGCTGGCGGCGGTCAAGCTGGACCTGGCCTGGGTGGGGCGCCGCGCCGAGGACCCGGAGATGAAGCGCCATGTGGCCACGGCCATGGAGATGCTGCAGCATGCGCTCGGTGCCAGCCAGCGCATCATGCTCAACCTGAGGCCGCCCATCCTCGACCAGGGGCTGGTGGCGGCGGTCCTGTGGCTGGCCGCCAACTTCGAGCGCCGGACCGGGCTGTCGGTGCTCGTGCGGCGTTCGGCCGAGAACATCGATGTGCCCCGCGATGTCCAGCTGGTGGCCTACCGCACGGCCCAGGAGGCGCTGACCAACGTGTCCAAGCATGCCCAGGCCCGCGCCGTGCAGATCGACCTGAGCGATCGCGAGGGCGTGCTCACGCTGGAGGTGACCGACAACGGTCAGGGCATGGGCCCCAACGCCCTGCGCAAGGCCAAGTCCTTCGGCCTGCTCGGCCTCAGGGAGCGGGCCGCCAAGGTCGATGGCTGGCTGGACATCAGCAGCTCGCCGCGGGGCACCTCGGTGATCCTGTCGGTGCCGCTGGCCGGTTCAGGGATGCAGACAGACGCCAACCAGAACAAGGAGGATGCCCATGATCCGGGTCATTTTGTGTGACGACCACGCGGTGGTGCGCCGCGGCATCCGTGACACGATTTCCGAAGCCGTGGACATCCAGGTCGTTGCCGAGGCCGGCAGCTACCCCGAACTGCGCGAGCAGATGCGAAAGGTGACCTGTGACGTGCTGGTGCTGGACCTGAACATGCCGGGGCGTGGTGGCCTGGAGGTGCTGGCGGCCCTGCGCGAGGAGGGCTCGGACGTCAAGACCCTGGTCGTCTCCATGTACCCCGAGGACCAGTACGCGATCCGCTGCCTGCGTGCCGGGGCGCGCGGCTATCTCAACAAGGCCGGTGAGCCGGCCGAGCTGGTGGGGGCCATCCGCACGGTGATGCAGGGGCGCAAGTATGTGACGCCCGAGGTGGCCCAGATGCTGGTGGACACCCTCAACAAGCCCGAGACCGAAGAACTGCATGCCAGCCTCTCCGAGCGCGAGCTGCAGACCCTGCAGAAGATCGCCTCGGGCAAGAAGCTCTCGGAAATCGCCGA
Source organism: Burkholderiales bacterium (assembly GCA_006227825.1). GTDB lineage: Bacteria > Pseudomonadota > Gammaproteobacteria > Burkholderiales > Burkholderiaceae_C > Hydrogenophaga. The sequence goes on from SBFS01000241.1 coordinate 18,843, forward strand.
CGAGCTCATGCTCAGCCCCAAGACCGTCAGCGTCTACCGTGCCCGGGTGCTGGAGAAGCTGCACCTGGCCAACAACGCCGAACTGACGGTCTACGCCATCCGCAACGGGCTGGTATGAGTCGCCGCCGCTGGCTGCTGCAGGCCTTTCTTGCCTCGGCGCTGGTGGCTGGCTGCGGCCGCGACGATCCGCAGGCCTCACTCGAGAAGGCGGTCCAGCAGCTGCAGGATTCGCTGGAGGCACGCGATGCGCCGGCGGTGCTGGCCATGCTCGACGAGCGCTTCCGGGCCCAGGGCGAGCTCGATGCCGAATGGGCCCAGCGCACGCTGAGGCTGGTGTTCCTGCGCTACGCGCAGATCCGCATCGTGGCGGTGGGCCGGCGCAGCCTGGTCGACCCCCAGGCACCGCACCTGGGCCGCACCGAGGCGCAGGTGCTGGTGGCCGGTGCGCAGGGACTGGTTCCCGAACGTGTCACCCCCTATGCCGTGGAACTGGAGTGGCGCCGCCAGGGCAGCGACTGGCGCCTGTACGACCTGCGCTGGCAGTGAGCCGGCTCGCGGCGACCGGTCAGCCACCCATGAACATCCGGGTCGTCAGCTGCAGCAGGGCCGAGACCGGGCGGTCGAGCATGGGCAGGGTGAAGGCGATGCCGATCAGGCCGGCGCTCAGTGTCAGCGGGAAGCCGATGGCGAAGGCATTCATCTGCGGCGCGATGCGCGAGACGAAGCCCAGCACGATGTTGATGAAAAGCAGCATGCCGATCATGGGCAGGGCAATCCACAGTCCGTAGTGGAACACCACGGCGCCCAGCTCGTGCAGCCGCAGCCGCTGCACCGCCTCGAGGGCGCTGCCCCCGACCGGGAAGGTCTCGAAGCTGGCGATCACCACCTGCAGCAGCATCAGGTGTCCGCCCATCACCACGAACAGCAGCATGGTGGTGTTGCCGAAGAAGCGGCCCACCGTGCTGCTCTGGGCGTTCGTGGCGGGGTCGAAGAAGCCGGCGAAGTTCAGGCCCATCTGCAGGCCGATCAGCTCTCCGGCCAGCTCCACCGCGGAGAACACGATGCGCACCGCCAGGCCGATGGCCACGCCGATGACCACCTGCTGCACCGCGGTCTCGAGGGCGCCAGGGTCGGTCAGGGCCACCATCGGCTGCGGCGGCAGGCCGGCCTGCGCGCACAGGGCCACCAGCATGGCCAGGGCCACGCGGGTGCGCACAGGCACCGAGCGCGCCGAGAAGATGGGTGCGCTGGAGAAGACCGCCAGCACGCGCAGGAAGGGCCAGAAGACCGGCATCACCAGCGCCATGATGTCGGCCTCGGTGAAGGTGGGCATGTGGCTGGCCCGCTTGCGCTCAGATGGCGTAGTTGGGGATTTCCTGGATGGTCTTGCGGATGAATTCGACCATGGTCGTCATCATCCACGGACCGGAGACCGCGAACACCGCGATGGCTGCGATCAGCTTGGGAACGAAGGACAGGGTGGCCTCGTGGATCTGTGTCAGGGCCTGGAACAGGCTGACCAGCAGGCCGATGCCGAGCACGACGGCCAGGACCGGTGCCGAGATCATGAGCAGAAGGAACAGGGCGTTCTGTCCGAAGGTCAGGGCGGCTTGGGGGTCCATGTCAGGGGTCCGTTTCGAAAGAGATGGGGCGTCGCGTTTGCGGGACGTTCAGGAGGTCGCGAAGCTCGCGGCCAGCGAGCCGATCAGCAGGTTCCAGCCGTCGGCCAGCACGAACAGCATCAGCTTGAAGGGCAGGGCCACCAGCACCGGGGAGAGCATCATCATGCCCAGCGACATCAGGACGCTGGCCACGACCATGTCGATCACCAGGAAAGGGATGAAGATCATGAAGCCGATCTGGAAGGCGGTCTTGAGCTCGCTGGTCACAAAGGCCGGCACCAGCACACGGAACGGCGCCTCCTCGGCCGTCACGTCGGCCGGCAGCCGGGCCAGGTTGGCAAACAGCTCGAAGTCCGATTGCCGCGTCTGCCGGAGCATGAACTCGCGCACGGGCACCTGTGCCTTTTGCAGCGCTTCCTCGAAGCCGATTTCGTTGGTCGTGTAGGGCCGGTAGGCGTCCTCATAGACCCGGTCCAGCGTCGGTCCCATGACGAAGAAGGTGAGGAACAGCGACAGGCCGATGATCACCTGGTTGGGAGGCGCCGTCTGGGTGCCCAGCGCCTGCCGGATCAGCGAGAGCACGATGACGATGCGCGTGAACCCTGTCATCAGCAGCAGCAGCGCCGGCAGGAAGGACAGCGCGGTGAAGAACAGCAGGGTCTGGATCGGCACCGAGTAGGTGGTCCCGCCGCTGCCCTGTCCGACCATCAGCGGCAGCGAGGGGCCGTCCTGTGCCCAGGCGGGTGCGGCCAGGAGCAGCAGGGCGAAGGCCAGCAGCGCCCGGGTCCTGGGTTCAAGGCTGGGCATGGCGCACCTTCGTCAGCTGGGCCAGGCGGGCCGCGAAGCCCGCGGCGCCTTCCTCGGGGACGGCTTGCGCCTGCGCCGATGCGAAGGGCAGCGTGTGCAGGGTCTGCATGGCACCCGGCGCGACCCCCAGGACCAGGCACACGGCATCGTCGCCGTCGCCCACCTGGACCGTCACCATGCGGTGCTGGGGGCCCAGCGGCAGCGACGACAGCACACGCAGGGCAGGCCCCTGCTGGCTGCCCACGCGGGGCAGGCGGTGGCGCATGCGCGTGAGCACCACGGCCATGATCACCATGATCAGGAGCAGGCCCAGGGCGGGCAGGGCGTTCTGCAGCATGTCCATGTCGCGGGGGTATCAGGCGCGGCTGACGCGGCGCATGCGTTCCGACGGGGTCACGATGTCGGTCAGGCGGATGCCGAACTTCTCGTTGACCACCACCACCTCGCCCTGGGCGATCAGGTAGCCGTTGACCAGCACGTCCATGGGTTCGCCGGCCAGGGCATCGAGCTCGACGATGGAGCCCTGGGCCAGTTGCAGGATGTGCTTGATCGGCACCTTGGTGCGACCGAGCTCCACCGACAGCTGGATCGGGATGTCCAGCACCATCTGGATGTCCTGCATGGTGTTGGCGCCCGAGCGGGTTTCGGCGGGCGTGTCGTTGCTGTCGAAGGCCGGCGCGCTGTCGGCCTGCTCGACCCGCGCCTGTTCCTCCAGTGCCTGGGCCCAGTCGTCAGCGATGGCGTTCTGGTTCATTTCTTCAGTTGACATAGCTTTCTCCCAGCCAGTTCATGTCGGACCCGCGCAGGTTGCGCTGGACGCGCAGCGCGTACTTGCCCTTGTGCGTGCCGTACTGGCACTCGAAGACCGGCACCCCTTCGATATGGGCCTGGATCGTCGGATTGCGGTCGAGCTCGATGAAGTCGCCCACCTGCATCGCCAGCAGCTGTTCGACGGTGGCGTCGGTCCGCGCCAGCTCGGCCACCATGGTCAGCTCGGCGGCCTGGATCTCGTGGCTGAGCACCTTGATCCAGCGCCGGTCAACCTCGATTGCGTCACCCTGAACGCTCGAATAGAGCACGTCGCGGATGGGCTCCAGCGTGGCGTAGGGAATGCAGATGTGCAGCGAGCCGGTCAGGTCGCCGATCTCCAGCGTGAAGCTGGTGGACACCACGATCTCGCTGGGGGTGGCGATGGTGGCGAACTGCGGCTGCATCTCGGAGCGCTGGTAGACCAGTTCCAGCGGGTACACGCCCACCCAGGCCTTCTTGTACTCCTCCGCCACCACGTCGACCAGGCGCGAGATCACGCGCTGTTCGGTGGCCGAGAAGTCGCGGCCCTCGATGCGGGTGTGGAACTTGCCGTTGCCACCGAAGAGGCTGTCGATCACGCCGAACAGCAGGGTCGGTTCGCACACCACCAGACCGTTGCCGCGCAGCGGCCGGATGGCCATGATGTTGAAGTTGGTCGGCACCACCAGCTCGCGCAGGAAGGCGTTGTACTTCTGCACCTGCACCGCTCCGACCGAGATCTCTGGGCTGCGGCGGATGAAGTTGAACAGGCCCAGGCGCAGGTTGCGCGAGAAGCGTTCGTTGACCACCTCCATGGTCGGCATGCGACCGCGGACGATGCGCTCCTGGCTGGCCAGGTTGTAGTCGCGGATGGCGCCGGCCGGCACCTCTTCCTTGGCCAGCTTCTGGCTCTCGCCGGTGACCCCCTCGAGCAGGGCGTCGATCTCGTCCTGTGACAGCAGCGAATCGGACATGGGTGCTCCCGTCGGGTCACTGCACGATGAAGCTGGAGAACAGCACGGCCTGAACCGGGTTGGGCGGCGCGCGGCGCCGGCGCTCGCTGCGCTCGCCCGCTTCGTCCCCGTACTCGTAGCCCATGATGTCCGAGATCTCGCGGATGATGTCGGCCGACAGCCGGTTCTTGCCCTCCAGCTGCAGAACCTCCTCGGATGTGCGCTGGGAGATCAGCATCAGGATGGCCGAACGGATGCTGGGCATGTACGCCTTCATGTCCTCGCCGGTCTTGGCGTCCTGCAATTGCAGCGTGATGCCGATCTGGACGAAGCGGTTGCCACCGGCGTCGGCCAGGTTGACGACCATGTTCTCCAGCGGGAGAAAGGCAGGCGGTGTCTTGGGCCGCTCCTCGGCCTGGGAGGTTTGCGCATCGTCGCCGTATTCGTCCTCATCCTGGGCGGTGTTCTTCATGAGGATGAAGAGGGCGGCGCCGGCTCCGATCAGGGCAACGAGCACCACGCCGAGGATGATGAACAGCAGCTTCTTGCTCTTGGGCTTGTCGGCAGGGGCGGCATTGGCCGTGGCAGCAGCGCTCATGTCGGACTCCAGTCTGGGCGGTTTCTTGGACCGTTCCCGATGCGCCTTTCGGCGGTGGAACTGGGGTCATTATTGGGCGCGGGCCCCGGCGCCATTCGGCCGAAAAGGGCCCGAAAAGCCGCCTTTACCGCGTTCAGACAAACAGGTCCAGCGACGACCTGCCGTTGCCTGCCGAGGACTTGCCCGTGGGCTGTGTTTCGGGGGACGCGTCGCCCTGCGCGGCTGTGCGTCCGCCGCGGTGCGCCGTGGGCACCGGTGTCGAGGGGTTTGCGGAGGGGCGGTCACCCGTGGCCTGGCCACCTACCGAAACCTCCCCGAGCTGCATGCCGCTGCGCTGCAGCCATTCGGACAGTGTCTGGCCGGCCTGCGACTGGAGCGTGCTGCGGGCCTCTGCATGATCGGTCCTGAAGTCCACGCTCACTTCCTGTCCGCGCAGGCTGATGTCGATGTCGATGGCTTCGGCGCTGCCCTGGTCCAGCTTCAGGCTGGCCTGGCGCAGCCCCGTGGCGGTCCAGCCCCGCAAGTCCTGGTCCTCAAGGCCGCCGGCCCTGTCCAGGTCGAACGGTGTCTCCGGTGCATCCGCTGCAGCCTCGGTGACGCCGCCGTCGGTGCCGGCCGCCAGGCCGGAGCCGTCGCCGTTCCCGCTTCCGGCACCGCCGTGACCGGACGAGAGTTGACCGGTGCCGGCTGCGGCAGCGACGCCAGTGGCCGGACCTGTGCCGCCTGCCGGCGCGCCTTCTGCCTGTGCCGCCAGCGCCCGGTCGGCCCCCCGGGCCAGGGCGAAGCGCTGGTCCAGCGCGACCGTGCTGCGGGCGGCGGCGGTGTTCAGTGGTGTGCCGGCAGCGGCATCGGCGACGGAGCGCGTGGGACCGGCTGTGCGCCAGGCCACGCTGTCCCCCTTCTGCAGCATGAGTGCCGTGGGCCTGCCCGGGGCGTGTGACAGCGCCGCCGCCGGACGGGTCCGGGAACCTGCGCCCTGGGCGGCCGCGGCGTTCGTGGCGGTCGCCTCCTGCGGCACAGCTGCTTCGCCCGGGTCGGCCTGCTTCGTGTTCTCGCCGGCCTGGAGTGTCTCGGTGCGAACCGGCCCGGTCGCCGCATCGGCGCGCAGGGCAGGTCCGGCGCCGGTCTGCTGTTGATGTTCGAACCGGGTCGGCATGTCTGGGCCGTCTGCGCCGGCCGCTGCGATGGACGGGTCCGCGGCCGCCGGCATGGTGTCGGCCTGCACGAGCCCCGGCATGGCCGGTGGTGTTTCGTCGCCCGCGCTGGCGGGCGCCGGCCCGATGTCGCCGGGCGCAGGGCCGGTCCGGGTGTCTGCGAGCAGGCCCAGCAGGTTGGCGAACAGGTCGGAGGGTCCGTCGGCCTCGGACTGCGGGCGCCGCGCCGTGGCGTGCTGGCGTCCCTGGGCGGCCTGCGTCGGGGTGCTGGATGAGGATGCGGCGCTGGCCGTGGTGCTCATGTGGGAAGTCCTCCGGTTCGGGCGGCCTCGATCTGCCGCTGCCTGAGATAGATGCCCAGGGCCATTTCGTCGGTCTGTTTCTGCTCCCGGCGCAGGGCCTGGCTGGCCAGGTGCTGACGCTGGCGGTCGGTGTAGCGGCGCAGCCCTGCGAGGTCCCGTTCGGCCGATTGCACCTGGGCCTGCTGCTGGTCGATCTGGCTCTGGCGGCTGGCCAGCACGCTGCGCTGGAAATCGATGGCGTGCTCGATCTTCTGCATGAACTGCCGGTGGTGGCCGAGCACCGCCGGGTCGACCGTGCTGCCCTGCCGTGCGGTCCAGCGCTGCCTGGCCTCGCTGGCGTAGGACTCGAGCTGCTCCATCTGGTCGCGGGCCTGCTGCATCTCGCGCTCCAGCCGGGCCAGCGCGGCCAGCGCCGAATCACGGCGCTGCTCGGCCAGCTCGACCACCTTGCCCAGGGTCTCGATGCGGTTCATGTGCGTGCCCCTTCGGTGCCCTGTCGTTCATGGGCCGCCGTGCTGCGGCGGTTCGAAGACCCCTGGCCGTCCTGCAGCGAGGCCGACAGGGCCTGCAGGCTCGCCGGAAGGCTGGCCGCCTCGTGCATGCCCTGTGCCAGGAACGCCTGCAGGGCGGGGTACAGAAGGATGGCCCGGTCGGTCTCCGGGTCGCTGCCGTGGGCGTAGGCGCCCAGCTGGATCAGGTCGCGGACCTTCATGTAGCGTGAATAGAGGCTGCGAAAGCGCCGTGCCATGTCCAGGTGCTCGGGCCGGGCAACGTTGTGCATGACGCGGGACGCCGAGGCCTCGATGTCGATGGCCGGGTAATGTCCCGCCTCGGCCAGGCTCCGGGAGAGCACGATGTGTCCGTCCAGGATGGCGCGCGCCGCGTCCGCGATCGGGTCCTGTTGGTCGTCGCCCTCGGAGAGCACGGTGTAGAAGGCGGTGATCGATCCCACGCCGTTGAGTCCGTTGCCGCTGCGCTCGACCAGCTGGGGCAGCTTCGCGAAGCAGGATGGGGGGTAGCCCTTGGTGGCCGGTGGTTCGCCGATGGCCAGCGCGATCTCGCGCTGGGCCATGGCGTAGCGGGTGAGCGAGTCCATCAGCAGCAGCACATGCAGGCCGTCGTCGCGGAAGCGCTCGGCGATCGCGGTCGCGTAGGCCGCGCCCTGCATGCGCACCAGCGGCGGGGCATCGGCCGGCGCCGCCACCACCACCGAGCGCCGGCGCCCTTCCTCGCCGAGGATGTCCTCGATGAACTCCTTGACCTCGCGTCCCCGTTCGCCGATGAGGCCGACCACGATCACGTCCGCCCGCGTGTAGCGCGCCATCATGCCCAGCAGGACGCTCTTGCCGACCCCGGAGCCGGCGAACAGGCCAATGCGCTGTCCGCGGCCGACCGTCAGCAGCGCGTTGATGGCCCGCACGCCCGTGTCCAGCGGTTCCCGGACGGGATCCCGGTCCATCGCGTTCAGCGGTGCACGCTCCATCGGCAGCGAATCGACGTCGGCGATCGGACCCAGGTGGTCCAGAGGCCGGCCATGCGAGTCCACCACGCGCCCGAGCAGGCCGCTGCCCAGCGGCAGTCGCAGCAGGCCGCGGTCGCCTGGCGAAGGCGCGCGGTTGGGCATGCCCAGACGGGGAATCGGGCGGTAGGGCGCCAGGGGCGTCACCAGGGCCCCGCTGGCCAGACCGTGGGTGTCACCGGCCGGCATCAGGTAGGCGCGGTCGCTGGAGAATCCGACCACCTCGGCGAGCACGGGCTCCTTGTCGCCGTTGGCGATCAGGCACTGCGAGCCGACCGGCACTTTCAGGCCCACGGCCTCGAGCACCAGGCCGGCCAGACGGGTCAGTGTGCCGCTGACCTCCAGCGGTGTGTGGACCCGGGCGTTCTCGCGCAGGTCGTCCATGAAGCGGGACCAGCGCTCGGGGTGGGCCAGTGCCTGGTCAGACATCCGCGTTCTCCGGGTTCCAGGGGTTGTCCAGGCCGAGATTGCCGATGGCCCGGGCCCAGCGCTTCTCGATCGATGCGTCCACGGTGGTGCTGGCGGAACTCACGATGCATCCGCCGGGCGACACCGACGCGTCGGCGACCAGCTCGGGCAGGCCGTTGGCCCCGCCTTCGGGCAGGCTGCCGGCCAGACTCGCCAGGTCCTGCGGGTGCAGCCGCACGGTCGCCGGAAGGCCGTCCTCGACGAGCTGGGCGACCGCCTCGGAGATGACGGGCCGCAGGGCGTCCGTGCTGTGCCGCAGCTCCTGGCGGACGACCTGGCGGGCCAGGTCGCAGGCCAGCTCCAGCAGCTGGCGCGCAATCAGGTCTTCGCTGCGGGTGAGCTGGTCCCGGGTGTCGTGCAGCAGTTGCGCCATGCGTTGCGCGGTCTCTTCCATGGCCTGCCGCATCGGGGCCTGCAGCGCCTGGTGCGCCTCCTGGCTGCCGGCCTCGTGCCCGTGGCGGAAACCCTCCGCGTAGGCCCTGTCCAGCAGTTCCTGGTCCGCCGCCGGTTCATCTGCAGGCGCCACCCCCACCGCGGCCTCGGCCGGCACCGCATCACCCTCGTCCATGGAGGAGAAATGCCAGGCGGACACCCCCTCGATCTCCTCGCGCGGGACGAAGCGGGAATAGGGGTTCGCCTTAGATGAGGCTTTCATCCTCGCCTCCGCCACCGATCACGATCTGGCCTTCGTCTGACAGGCGCCGCACGACCTTGAGGATCTCCTTCTGCTGGGCCTCGACCTCCGACAGGCGCATGGGGCCGCGCGATTCGAGGTCTTCGCGCAGCGCTTCGGCTGCCCGCGTGGACATGTTGGACAGCACCAGGTTGCGAAGCTCCGTGCTGGCGCCCTTGAGGGCCACCACCAGCATGTCGGTGGACACCTCCTTGAGGATGAGCTGCACCGACTTGCCGTCGAGCTTGAGCAGGTCCTCGAAGGTGAACATCTTGTCCATGATCTTCTGGGCCAGCTCGGGGTCGTGTTCGCGGATGGCGTCCAGCACCGAACTCTCCAGCTGTGTGCCCAGCAGGTTGATGATCTCGGCGGAGGTCTTGACCCCGCCCATCGAGGTCTTGCGGATCTTGTCGCCGCCGGCCAGCACCTTGTAGAGCACCTCGTTGAGGTCTTTCAGGGCCGTCGGCTGTATGCCCTCGAGCGTGGCGATGCGCAGCATGACCTCGTTGCGGGTTCGCTCGGTGAAATTCTTGAGCACGCCGGCCGTCTGGTCGAACTCCAGGTGCACCAGGATGGCCGCGACGATCTGCGGATGCTCATTGCGAAGCAGCTCCGCGATCGACAGCGGATCCATCCATTTGAGGCTCTCGATGCCGGAGACGTCGCCTCCCTGCAGGATGCGGTCGATGAGCAGCGAGGCCTTGTCGTCGCCCAGGGCGCGTTTGAGCACCGAGCGCACATAGTTGTCGGTGTCCGAAACCAGCAGGCGCTGGGAAGCGGCGGCCTCGGTGAAACGGTTCATCACCTGGCTGACCCGCTCGTTGGAGACCGCGCGGGTGCGTGCAATGGTCTCGCCCAGCTTCTGCACCTCCTTGGGGGAGAGATGCTTGAACACCTCGGCTGCTTCTTCCTCGCCGAGCGACATCAGAAAGATGGCTGCGTCGTTGACTCCGTCGTCTTCCATGGGACTTCTTTCCGTCGGTCTGGATCAGGTCTCGGGTGTCGGGCTCAGGCCGGTGCCTCGCCGTTGACCCAGCTCTTGACGATGTTGGCCACCGCAGCCGGGTTGTCCAGCGCCAGGCGGCGCGCTTCGGTCAGGCGGTGCTGATCCGGGTCGTCACGTGTCTGCTCGGTCGGCATGGGCAGGCCGGGTCGCTCGGGCGTGTCGTTGAGCAGCGCGTCGAGCTGGGCCGCAGGCGCAGGCAGGGCCGGCGGCGACCGCATCGCCTTGATGGCGGGCCGCACCAGTCCCATCAGGACCAGCAGGCCCATGGCCAGCAGGCCTGCCGGCCACGCCAGGCGGGTTGCCAGGTCTTGCACACGGGCATCCTGCCACCACACCACCGGTTCGGCGGCTGGCGCCTCGACCGCGGAGAAAGCGGCGTTGACCAGGTTCACCGAATCGCCGCGCTCGCGGTCGAAGCCGATGGTCTCGCGCACCAGCGCGGTCATCTGCTCGAGCTGTTCCGGCGGGATCGGTGCGGTGGTCTCGCGGCCGCTGCGATCGGTGCGCGTCACATGGTTGATGACCACGGCCGCGTTCAGTCGCCTGACCGTGCCGGTGGCCTCGCGCACGACCTTGACCGTGCGGTCGACCTCGTAGTTGATGACCGACTCGCGGCGCGTGTTGCCCGTGCGGTCGGCAGCGCCGGCCGCTGCCAGGGCCGCCGCGTCGCCGTTGATCGGCGCGCCCGCGGCTCCCGGCGGCTGGTTGGTGAGGGCGCCCGGCACGCCGGCCGGCAGGGCGCTGCCGCCGCTGCTGTCCTCGACGACCTGCTGGCTGCGCACCGTGCCCGGTTCACCGCCCTGGTTGGGCCGGTGCTGCTCCGAGGTGGACTCCACGGTCGAGAAGTCGACCTGGGCCGTCACCTGCGCCTTGACATTGCCCCGGCCCACCAGCGGCTCGAGGATTTCCAGGATGCGCCGGGTGTGCAGCTGCTCGATCTGCTGCACGTACTGCAGCTTCTGCAGGTCGGCGCCCTGCGAATGGCCGTCCGGCGTGCCCGAGAGCAGATTGCCGGCGTCGTCGATCACGCTGACCGCCTTCGGGTTCATCTCCGGGACGCTGGAGGCCACCAGGTGCACGATGCCGGCGATCTGGGCCTTGTCCAGGGTGCGCCCCGGGAAGAGGGAGACCAGCACCGAGGCCGAGGGCTTCTGCTGCTCGCGGAAAAAGCCGTTCTGGTTGGGCAGCGCCAGGTGCACGCGTGCGCTCTGCACCGACGACAGGGACTGGATGGAGCGGGTGAGCTCGCCCTCCAGGCCGCGCTGGAAGGTCAGCCGCTCCTGGAACTGGGTCATGCCGAAGCGGTTGGACTCCATCAGCTCGAAGCCCGTCACCGAGCCGCGCGGCAGGCCCTGCGAGGCCAGGCGCAGGCGGGTGTCGTGCACCTTGTCGGCCGGAACGAGGATGGCCTGCCCCCCGTCGGTGTACTGGTAGGGCACGTTCATCTGGGACAGCTGGGCCACGATGGCACCGCCGTCGCGGTCGCTCAGGTTGGCATACAGGACCCGCCAGTCGGACTGGCGTCCCATGAAGAACAGGGCCAGCACCAGCGCCAGCAGGGCCAGCACACCCAGCCCCAGCTTGATCTTCTGGGAGGCATCGAGGCGGGAAATACCTTCGGCCAGCGGGTTGCTGCGCGCGGGCTTGAGGTCCATTTCGGCAACGGTGGTGCTCATGGCGGAAGAGGTGGGTCGGCAATCGGATCGGGGAAGGGCGGATGCCCCTGTTGCGATCGATTATTCGGCCCGCACCACCGCCGCATAGCCGGGAAAAGGCCGCGCTTTGGGCCCTTATTCCCGCTGCGCACCCGGCCTCATCGCCCTAGCATCGCTTCCATCTGCCTTGCGTGGAAGGAACACCCCATGGACAACCGCATCAGCCCCCTGACCAGCCAGGCCCTGCAGGCTTCGGGCATCGGCTTCAAGCGACCTGCTTCGTCGTCCGCCACCGGGGGCGTGGGCACCGGCTTTGCCGACAACTTCAAGACCGCCCTGAAGGAAGTGAGCAAGGCCCAGAACGAAGCCTCGCGTCTGCAGACCCAGGTGCAGCTGGGCAACCCCGAAGTCAGCCTGGAGGAAACCATGCTGGCCATGCAGAAGGCCCAGATCGGCTTCCAGGCCACACTGCATGTGCGCAACCGCATGGTCCAGGCCTACACCGACATCATGAACATGTCGGTCTGAGCCCCGCCGAGCCCCGGGGGCTCAGTGCACGTTCCCCTTGCTGTCCATCAGCTGTTCCAGGTCGTTGAGCCAGGGCTCTGCCAGGCAGCGGATCTCGGCATCGGTCCGCAGGATGCGCTGCATGATCTGCGCCTTCTCCTTGCGTTCGGCAGGCGCCAGCTGGTCGGTGCGGCTCTTGGCGCGCAACTGCGCGATCAGCACCGCGCAGGCGCCTTCCAGGCGCACCACCTGATCCCAGTTCTCGGCCTGTGCCGCGGCCAGCATCTTCTGGCTCGCGTTCTCGATCGCCTTGTAGTAGTCCAGCAAGGTGTGCTCCATGGTCAGGCTCCAGCGGCCGCGACGGGTTGCAGGTAGGCAGGGCCGGGGCCCCTGATCTGTTTCCAGGACTCGGCCACAGGCTCGATCAGGGCGATCACCTCGTCCAGTGCCTGGCGGTCGTTGCGCAGGTTCGCTTGCGTGAGGCGGAGCACGCAGTACTCGTAGAGGCTGCGCAGGTTGGCCGCGATCTCGCCGCCCTCCTGAATGTTCAGGCCCGCCTTGAGTCCTTCCTCGATGATGCGCACCGCTTTGCCCAGGGCTACGCCCTTGGCCGCAGCGTCCCTGCGCTCCAGTGCTCCGCGGGCGGCCAGGATGTGGCGCACCAGCGCCTCGAACAGCAGGCTCACGAGCTGGTGCGGGTCGGCACCCTGGATGCTGGTGTCGGCGGCCACACGGCGGTAGGCGGCGGCGGCTCTTGAGGGGACAGAGGTGAACATGGTGTCGGTTCCTTGTGCCTGATGCCTTGTCATATCGGCCATGGCGCTGCGGACTGAAGTCCCTCAGGCGCCGAAATGAATGCCAAAGCCCGACATTTCAACGACACGGCATTGGGAAGGCGCAGCAGGCAGAAAGCCTGTGAAGAAGCACACCTCGGGGTGGTTCGACACAGGCTTTGGCGGGTTCATCGGACGGACCGTTCCGGTCTGGGCAGCAGACTCATCCCGTGTTCTTGTTCCACAGTGTGATTTGCTGGAGGACGAAGGCATTGAGCGAATTGAGCTGTCCGACCGCCGCATCCATGGCGTTGTACTGGGCCAGATAGCGGGCCTCGGCCCG
>SBFS01000037.1 GCA_006227825.1 Burkholderiales bacterium
TGGAGGAGGCTGGATTCGAACCAGCGTAGGCGTAAGCCAACAGATTTACAGTCTGCCCCCTTTAGCCACTCGGGCACCCCTCCGTAGCGCAGCCCGTCATTATGCCATGGTTTTCCGGACCGGCAACAGCTCCCCACCGGAAAGGGCCGGTCACCAGGACACCGGCGGCCTGCCGCGGGCCTGCAGCCAGCGGTTGACCGCCCCGAAATGGCCGCAACCGATGAATGGCAGCGGGCCGCGGCGCGCCGACAGCGGCGACGGGTGGTTGGCCTGCAGCACCAGATGGCGCCCGCCATCGATCAGGGCGGCCTTCTTCTGGGCATGGGCGCCCCAGAGCAGGAAGGCCGTGGCCTGCGCATTCCCGCTGCAATGGGCGATCAGGCGATCGGTCAGCACTTCCCAGCCCCAGCCCGCATGGGCCGCCGGACTGCCCTCCTCCACCGTCAGGCAGGTGTTGAGCAGCAGCACGCCCTGGGCGGCCCAGCGCATCAGCGAGCCCCCGGCGGGCAAGGGCACCCCCAGGTCGCGCCCGAGCTCCAGAAAGAGGTTGCGCAGGCTCGGAGGCGGCCTGACCCCGTCGGGCACCGAGAAGGCCAGGCCTTCCGCCTGGCCCGGGCCGTGGTAGGGATCCTGACCGAGGATGACCACGCGCACCGCCTGCGGCGCCGTCAGTTCCAGCGCGCGCAGGGGCTGTGGCGGATAGACCACGGCACCCTGTTGCAGGCGAGCCGCCAGCCGCTGGCACAGCGCCATGCCGGCGGGCTCGGACCAGAAGGGTTCGGTCAGTGGCCTCCACCCGGGCGCCACCGGCCAGCCCGACGGGTCGGCACCGGCCAGACGCCCACCGGCGGCCGGCACTTGCGCGATGGGGAGCTGCTCGGCCGGCACCCCGCGCTCACCCGGCGAACAGTTCGGCCAGCGCCAGCCCGGGCTCCGGCGCGCGCATGAAGGCCTCTCCGACGAGGAACGCATGCACGCCGGCCGCCCGCATCGCCTGCACGTCGGCCCGGCTGTGGATGCCCGACTCGGTCACCAGCAGGCGATCGGGCGGCACTTCGGGCAACAGGTCCAGGGTCGTCTGCAGGCTGACTTCGAAAGTGCGCAGGTTGCGGTTGTTGATTCCGACCAGCGGCGTCCTGAGCTGCAGCGCCCGGTGCAGCTCCTGCCGGTCGTGCACCTCGACCAGCACCGCCATGTTCAGGTCGCGGGCCACGGCCTCGAGATCGGCCATCCGGGCATCGTCCAGGCAGGCGGCGATCAGCAGGATGCAGTCCGCACCCATGGCGCGCGCCTCGTAGACCTGGTAGGGGTCGACCATGAAGTCCTTGCGCAGCACCGGCAGATCGCAACTGGCCCGCGCCTGCTTGAGGTAATCGGGCTGGCCCTGGAAAAACTGCCGGTCGGTGAGCACAGAGAGGCAGGCCGCGCCGACCTGGCCGTCGCCTTCCGCGTAGCTCTGCGCGATGTCGGCCGGCACGAAGTCCTCGCGGATCACGCCCTTGCTCGGACTGGCCTTCTTGATCTCGGCAATCACCGCCGCGTGGCCCGCGGCGATCTTTCGCCGCAGCGCGGCCTCGAAATCCCGGGTCAGGAGACGGCTTTCGGCGTCCTGCCGCACCACTTCCAGCGGTCTTTTCTTGCGCGCGGCGGCAATTTCCTCGTGCTTGACCGCCACGATCTTCTGCAGGATGTCACTCATGGTCTTGCGGTTCCTTCGGGGGCGGCGCCTTGAGCACCTTGACGATGGTCCGGTGCATCACCACACCGGCCACGATGAACAGCAACGAGACGCCGATGGCAATCCAGGCCCCCTCGTTCTGCAACCAAGCCGGCATGTCCGGACACCTCAGGGACCGACGGACGCGGTGACGGTCTGGGTGAAAGCCTGCAGCTCGCGCAGCTTGGCGGCGGCAGCGCCGGATTGCAGGGTGCGCTGCGCCAGTGCGATGCCCTGCTCCATGTCGGGTACCACGTTGGCCGCATAGAGGGCCACGCCGGCGTTCAGGGCCACGATGTCCTTGGCCGCCTTGAGCGCCGCGTCATCGCTGTTCTCCAGCACACCCAGCAGCATGGCCCTGGATTCGTCGGGGGTCTCGACCCGCAGCGCACGGCTGCTGGCCATGGTCAGTCCGAAGTCCTCGGGATGGATCTCGTATTCGGCGATCTCCCCGTCCCTGAGCTCGCCGACCATGGTGGCGGCACCGAGCGACACCTCGTCCATGCCGTCGCGGCCATAGACCACCACCGCGTGCTCGGCGCCCAGGCGCTGCAGCGCACGCACCTGGATGCCCACCAGGTCGGGGTGGAACACGCCCATCAGGATGTTGGGCGCGGAGGCCGGGTTGGTCAGCGGACCCAGGATGTTGAAGATGGTCTTGATGCCCAGCTCGCGGCGCACGGGTGCGACGTTCTTCATGGCCGGGTGGTGGTTGGGTGCGAACATGAAGCCCACGCCGACCTCGGCGATGCTGCGCGCGATCTGGTCCGGCGGCAGGTTGATGTCGACACCGAGGCTCTCGAGCACGTCGGCGCTGCCGCTCTTGCTGGAGACGCTGCGCCCGCCGTGCTTGCTGACCTTGGCGCCGGCGGCCGCGGCCACGAACATCGAGCAGGTGGAGATGTTGAAGGTGTGCGACCCGTCACCACCGGTGCCGACGATGTCCACCAGATGGGTCCTGTCGGCCACGTGCACCTTGGTCGAGAACTCCCGCATCACCTGGGCCGCCGCCGTGATCTCGCCGATGGTTTCCTTCTTCACCCGCAGGCCGGTGATCAGGGCCGCCATCATCACGGGCGACATCTCGCCGCTCATGATCAGCCGCATCAGGTGCAGCATCTCGTCATGGAAGATCTCGCGGTGTTCGATGGTGCGCTGCAGGGCCTCCTGCGGGGTGATCTTGTGGGTGTGGGGCATCGTGGGTCTCCAGGGTCAACGGGAGGGATTGTCGGACAGCGCCAGCCTGAGGCCGAAGCCGATGAACATCAGGCCGGCGGCGCGGTCCATCCAGCTCATGGCGCGCTGCACCGCGCCGAGCCGCCGCGAGGCCAGGCCGGCCAGCCAGGCGTAGCCGAAGTTGATCGGCAGCGAATTGAGGTTGAAGAGCAGGCCCAGCAGCAGGAAGACCGTCACCTTGTCCTCGGTGCCGGGCGCGATGAACTGCGGCACGAAGGCCAGGAAAAAAAGCGCCACCTTGGGGTTGAGCACGTTGGTGAGGAAGCCCTGGCGGTACACGCGCCAGAGATCCGCGGCGGGGGACGCAGCGGGCACCCCGGCAGGGGTCGCCACGGCCATGCCGGCACCGCGGCAGAGCAGCAGGCGCACGCCCATCCAGGCCAGGTAGGCGGCGCCCGCCCACTTGAGCACGGTGAAGGCGGTCGCCGAGGTGGCCAGCAGCGCCCCGACCCCCAGCGCGGCGGCGAACACGTGAACGAAGCAGCCGCTGACGATGCCCAGGGCGGCGATGATGCCCGCGCGCACGCCGCTGCGCATGGCGCTGCTCACGATGTAGAGCACATCGGGGCCGGGCGTGAGGTTGAGCAGCCAGCCCGCCGCGATGAACATCAGAAGCTGTGGGGTGTCGGGCATGGCAGGCAGACTGGCGACGGTCAGTAGGGGCCGGACCGTCCGGCCCCGGCAGCGGCCGCCGGCGCTTCGGTGAAGAAGCGGCGCACCGTGGCGATGGCGTGATCGATGCCGGCGGCATCCACGTCGAGGTGGGTGACGAAGCGCAGGCCGATCAGGCCGGTGGCCAGCACGCCATGGGCCTTCAGGAACTCCAGCAGCGCCGGACCGCGACCCTCGGCCACGTCGACGAAGACGATGTTGGTTTCGGCCGACTTGACCGTCAGGCCGTCGATACCGCTGAGTCCGTCGGCCAGACGCCGCGCATGGACGTGGTCGTCGGCCAGACGGTCGACGTGGTGGTCCAGCGCATGCAGCGCGCAGGCGGCCAGCAGGCCGGCCTGGCGCAGGCCGCCGCCGGCCATCTTGCGGACGCGCCGGGCGCGGCCGATGAGTTCATGCGAGCCGCACAGGGCCGACCCCACCGGCGCCCCCAGACCCTTGCTGAAACAGACCGAGAGGCTGTCGAAATGGCTGGCGATGCCGCGCAGTCTCTGCAAGGCGTCCTGCCCCGGTGCGGCCGAGGCCACGGCAGCGTTGAACACGCGGGCGCCGTCCAGATGGGTGTTGAGGCCCTTCTCGCGCGCCAGTGCCGTGGCGCTGCGCAGGTACTCGTCGGGCATCACGTGGCCGTTCCAGGTGTTCTCCAGGCACAGCAGGCGGGTGCGCGCAAAGTGCGGATCGTCGGGCTTGATGGCCGCCGCGATGTCGGCCAGCGCCATGCGGCCCTGAGCGTCCTGCAACAGCGGCTGCGGCTGCACGCTGCCGAACACCGCGGCGCCACCGCCCTCGTAGCGGTAGGTGTGGGCCAACTGTCCGACGATGTATTCGTCCCCCCGCCCGCAGTGGGCCAGGATGCCGCACAGGTTGCTCTGCGTACCCGAGGGCATGAACAGGGCGGCCTCCTTGCCGGTCAGCGCGGCGATGCGCTCCTGCAGCGCGTTGACCGTCGGATCGTCGCCGAACACGTCATCCCCCAGCGGGGCGGACATCATGGCCTCGCGCATGGCCGGCGTCGGTTGCGTGACGGTGTCGCTTCTGAGATCGACGGTCTTCATGGGGTCTGCTCGAGGAAGTTCCTGAGCATCGCGTGGCCATGCTCGGTCAGGATGCTCTCCGGGTGGAACTGGACGCCTTCGACCGGAAGGGACCTGTGTCTGACACCCATGATCTCGCCGTCGGGGGTCCAGGCCGTCACCTTCAGGCAGTCAGGGCAGGTGTCGCGCTCGATGGCCAGCGAGTGGTAGCGGTTGACGGTGAACTGCTCGGGCAGGTTGGCGAAAACACCTTCCCGGGTGGTGGTGATGACGCTGGTCTTGCCGTGCATCAGTTCCCTGGCGCGCACGATCTGGCCGCCGAAGGCCGCACCGATGCTCTGGTGACCCAGGCACACGCCCAGGATCGGGACCATGCCCGCGAAGCGACGGATGGCCGGCACCGAGATGCCGGCTTCGGCCGGCGAGCAGGGGCCGGGCGAGATCACCAGCCGGTCGATCTGGCCGGCGTCCAGCCGGCGCCCGATCTCGTCGACGGAGATTTCGTCGTTGCGCACCACGGTCACGTCGGCGCCCAGCTCACCGAAATACTGCACGATGTTGTAGGTGAACGAGTCGTAGTTGTCCACCATGAGGACCCGGATGTTGCCGCTCATTCGAGGCCCTCCTCGACCAGTTCGGCCGCGCGCAGGAGCGCACGCGCCTTGTGCTCGGTTTCCCGCCATTCCATCTCGGGCACGGAGTCGGCCACCACGCCGGCGGCGGCCTGCACATGCAGGGTCTGGTCCTTGATGATGGCGGTGCGGATGGCGATGGCCACGTCCATGTCCCCTGCGTAACTGAGGTAGCCGCAGGCACCGCCGTAGATGCCGCGCTTGACCGGTTCGAGCTGGTCGATCAGCTCCATGGCGTGCACCTTCGGCGCGCCGGTCAGCGTGCCGGCCGGGAAGGTGGCCCTGAGCACGTCCATGTTGGTCATGCCCTCGTTCAGGATGCCCTCGACGTTGCTGACGATGTGCATCACATGGCTGTAGCGCTCGACCACGAAAGCCTCGGTCACCTTGACGGAGCCGATCTTCGCGATGCGTCCGATGTCGTTGCGCGCCAGGTCGATGAGCATCACGTGTTCCGCCCGCTCCTTGGGGTCGGCCAGCAGCTCGGCCTCGGTGGCCTTGTCCTTCTCGGGTGTGGCACCGCGCGGGCGGGTGCCCGCCAGCGGGCGGATGATCACCTTCTGGCCTTCTTCCGTGCGCTCCTGGCGCACCAGGATCTCGGGTGAGGCACCCACCACATGGAAATCCCCGAAATGGTAGTAATACATGTAGGGGCTGGGGTTGAGCGAGCGCAGCGCGCGGTAGAGCGACAGCGG
>SBFS01000198.1 GCA_006227825.1 Burkholderiales bacterium
TGCCAGTCCCACACGCGCTGGCCGTCCACCGGCTCGAAGCCGAACTTGTCGTTCAGCCGGATCTCGGCGATGCGGTGGATGTTGCGCAGGCATTCCTGCAGCTCGAAATCCGGATGACCGTGCAGGCGGCGCTCGAAGGTCGCGATGATCTGTGCCTTGGTCAGGCCGGTGCCGCGCGGGCCGCGCACGGCCAGGATGAACGGCCAGCCGAACCTGGCGTTGTAGTCGGTGTTGAGCCTCTGGATGCGCTCGAACTCTTCGGGTGTGCAGTGGGTCAGACCGGCGCGTGTCTGCTCGCCGGTGGACTCGGCCGTGAGCGTCTGGCTGACCATGGCCTTGCCCGCGAGTTCCGGGTGGGCCCGGATGAGGCCGATCTGCGCATCGCGGCCGGCCTCGTCGAGCACGCGTGTCATCGCGTGCTTGAGCTGTGCCAGCGAGGCAAAGGGTCTGCGTTGCAGGGCACGCTCGGCGATCCAGGGCGAGTGCTCGTACAGGCCGTCGAGCATCTGCAGCGCCTCGTGCGGCGATGCGGCGTTGAGCTGATCCAGGGTGATGGGCATGGCGACGCTTTCAGCCGGCGTTCAGGGGGTGTGTGTTCTTCCAGTGCCGCGCGATGTCGATGCGCCGGGCCACCCAGACCTTGTCATGGGCCTGGATGTGGTCCAGAAAGCGCTGCAGAGCGGTGATGCGGCCGGGCCGGCCGAGCAGTCGGCAGTGCATGCCGACGCTCATCATCTTGGGACGGTCCAGGCCATCGGGGTCGCCCTCGGCGTAGAGCGCATCGAACGTGTCCTTCATGTACTGGAAGAACGGGTCGGCATGCGAGTAACCCTGGGGCAGCGCAAACCGCATGTCGTTGCAGTCCAGGGTGTAGGGCACGATCAGCTGATGCGTGTCCGTGCCGTCGGTCCTGCGCACCTTCATCCAGAACGGCAGGTCGTCGCCGTAATAGTCGCTGTCGTACTCGAAGCCGCCGTGGTCCGCCACCAGCCGGCGGGTGTTCGGGCTGTCGCGGCCGGTGTACCAGCCCAGCGCAGGCTCGCCGGTCAGTTGCTCGATGATCCGCATGGCCTCGACCATGTGGGCACGCTCGGTCGCTTCGTCGACGGACTGGTAGTGGATCCACTTGAGGCCGTGGCAGGCCACGTCGAAGCCCAGTTCCCGGAAGGCCGCGGCGACCTCGGGATGTCTCTGCAGGGCCGTGGCCACGCCGAACACCGTCAATGGAAGGCGGCGGCGCTCGAACTCGCGCAGGATGCGCCAGACACCGGCCCGCGAACCGTATTCGTAGATGCCCTCCATGCTCATGTGGCGGGCTTCGTAGGCGGCGGGCGCGAACATCTCGGACAGGAACTGCTCGCTGGCCCGGTCGCCGTGCAGCACGCAGTTCTCGCCGCCCTCCTCGTAGTTCAGCACGAACTGGACAGCGACCCGGGCGCCGCCGGGCCAGCGGGCGTGGGGCACGTCGCGGCCGTGGCCGACGAGGTCGCGGGGGTAGGGCGCGGTGGCGTCGTAGATCATGGGCAGGGGACGCTCAGGACGAGAGCGCCATGGAGATGTCGCTGGTGGGCAGCTTGCGGTCGAAGGTCAGACCTTGCTCCACGTGCTGCAGGTGTTCGTTCATCAGCCGCACGGCCAGCTCTTCGTCGCGTGCCGCCAGGGCCCTGACGATGTCGGCGTGCTCCTCGTTCGAATGCACGGCCGCGTTGGTGCTCTGGTACATGAGGGTGATCAGGGCGCAGCGCGAGATCAGTTCCCGCAGCAGCTCGGCCAGCACCTGGTTTCCCATCAGTTCGGCCATGCGCACGTGGAAATCGCCCAGCAGTTCGGTCCTTCCGGGCACATCCTGGTTGTCCAGTGCCTGTCTTTCCTGGGCGACGTGCTCGCGCAGGGCCTTGATCTTGGCAGGCGTCACCTGGCGCACGAAGGCGCGTGTCATCTCGGCCTCCAGCATGCGCCGCACGGCGAACACCTGCCTGGCTTCGTCCACGGACGGAGCGGCCACGAACGCCCCGCGGGCCGGCTCCAGCCGGATCAGGCGGTTCTGGGCCAGCTGGAAGAGGGCCTGGCGCACCAGGGTGCGCGAAACACCGAAATGGTCGGCCAGCTTCTGCTCCGCCAGCTTGGCGCCCGGATGCAGCCGGTGTTCGACGATGGCGCGCGTGAGCGACTCGACGATGTGGTGGGTGCTGGAGGTTTCCATCCAGACATGATAGCCAGAAAAACCAAAAGTGTATACACTTTTGGTCGACCATACTCAGACTGAAAGGACAAGCCATGGGCCTGAGCACCCACGTTCTGGACACCATGCACGGCCGTCCGGCGGCCGGCATGCAGGTCGAGCTCTACACCACCGAGGGCGGCCAGGCACAGCTGGTGCGGCGCTTCCGGCTCAACCACGACGGGCGCAATCCGGACGGGCCGCTCTACGACAACGACAGCCTGAAAGCCGGCACCTACCGGCTGGTGTTCGATGTCAGGGACTACTTCGCCGCCCAGGGCGTCGACCTGCCGGACCCGCCTTTTCTCGACCGGGTGGCGCTCGACTTCGGCGTGGCCCATGCCGACCAGCATTACCACGTGCCCCTGCTGGTCAGCCCCTGGAGCTATTCGACCTACCGGGGCAGTTGAGCACGCGCAAAAAAGCCCGCCGCAGCGGGCCTGGAATGCGCCGGACCCGTCGACGGGCCGTCAACGGGACAGCTGGCCTTCGGTGAGGGTGTCGAGCTGGAACTGGCCGCTGCGGTCCCAGAGCCAGACGTCGGTGTAGGTCACGCCACCCATGGCCACCGGGGCCGGGAAGGGGGCTGCCTGGCGGACGGTGCGTTCGATCTCCTGCATCACCTGGGGCACGTGGCTGGGTGCACGCATCCAGCTGAGGTTGCGCACATTGCCGCGCGCATCGACCTCAACCTGCAGCACGCCGACCGCGTGCAGCAGGGGCGGGAGCTTGCCCTTGAAGATGCGGTGCCCGTTGAGCCCGTACAGGTGGCGTGCACCGTCCTTGCGGTATTCCTTCGGCGTCTTGGCGTGCGACACCAGGGCCGGTGGCGGTTCAGGGGCCACGACCACCGGTGCCGGCGGCGGCGGAGGGGGCGGCAGCACCGCGGGCTCGGGTTCAGGTGCCGCCGGCGGCGGCGCGGTGGTGCAGGCCGCCAGCGCGAGCAGGGCAAAGGTGCAGGCCCACAGCACGGGCGACGGGCGCCCCATGCGGCTGCGGTCGGGGCTGGACTCCTCTGGTTTCATGACGGGCTCCATGGAAAAAGGGTCGATCGGGACCCGTTGCGAACATATCGGTCACCGGATGCCGGCTATGTCCCGACAACAGCGGGTGATGCGATTGTTCGACGCATACTCGGGTCGTGGATCACCGGATTACCAATTCGAACACTTTTGTCCGTTCGGACCCCCAATGCGGTCCGTCCGTCTTGGATTATTTGCAACGATTGTCCACCGAGCCGGCCGTCCTGGTCCAGGTGGCGGCCACGTCGGGTTCGGCGCCGCGCGAGCCGGGTGCCTGGATGCTGGTGTTCGCCCGGGATCAGGCCGGAACGGTCGGCGGCGGGCAGGTCGAATGGGACTGCCTGCGGCAGGCCCGCCAGCAGCTGGCGCAGGCCGTTGCGGGGGGCCGCGCCGCGCCCTGGCGGCACCGGGTCGCGCTGGGGCCCGGTCTGGGCCAATGCTGCGGCGGCAGCATGGAACTGGTGTTCGAACCGGTCGGCGCAGCCGACATGGCCCGGCTTCGGGATCGCCTGCCCGCCCGTCGCCGGCCCCTGGCCCTGTTCGGCGGCGGCCATGTCGGCCAGGCCATCGTGCGGGCTGTGCGGGACCTGCCCTTCGACCTGACGTGGATCGACAGCCGCGACGAGATTTTCCCGCCCGCGTTGCAGGCGGGCGTCTGTTGCGAGCACTCCGACCCGGTCCACCGGGCGGTCGACCATCTGGCACCGGGCAGTCTGGTGCTGGTGATGAGCTTTTCGCACGCCGAGGACCTGGACATCGTGGCGCGCTGCCTTGATCGCCGGCGCAGCGCGCAGGACCTGCCCTTCGTGGGCCTGATCGGCAGCCGCACCAAATGGGCGGTGTTCCGTCGCCGGTTGCGCGAGCGGGGTTATCCGGACGACGAGCTGGACGGGATCACCTGCCCGATCGGGCTTCCCGGCATCCGTGGCAAGGAACCGGCGGTCATCGCGGCCGGCGTGGCCGCCCAGTTGCTGATGACCGCCTGAGGTTCAGTCCAGGTCCTGTGGCAGGACAAGGTTGAGGGTGATGGCGATGGTGGCGGCCGGCAGCAGCCCGCTGGTCATCAGGATCTTCAGGGTCGAGGGCAGGTGCTGCAGCGCCTCCGGCGCCAGCTGCAGGCCCAGACCCACCGACAGCGAGATCGCGAAGATGACCATGTTGCGGCGGTTCCAGTGGACATCGGACAGCATGCTCACGCCGGCGGCCGTGACCATGCCGAACATGATGATCACGCCGCCTCCCAGCACCGTGATCGGCATGCTGGCCACCACGGCACCGAACTTCGGCACCAGTCCGCACAGGATCAGGAAGACCGCGCCCAGGGTGACCACATGCCGGCTCATCACGCCGGTCATGGAAACGAGGCCGACGTTCTGGCTGAAGCTGGTGTTGGGCAGGCCGCCGAAGAGCCCGGCCACCGCCGTTCCCAGGCCGTCGGCAAAGGTGGCGCCCGAGATTTCGCGGTCGGTGGCCTGGCGTCCGGCACCCCCCTTGGTGATGCCGGAGACGTCGCCGACCGTCTCGATGGCCGAGACCACCGCCATGAAACACATGCCGATGATGATGGCCCAGTTGATCTCCCAGCCGAACCTGAACGGCTCGGGCAGCGTGAACCAGGATGCGTTGCCCACGGCGGCAAAGCTGACCTTGCCCAGCACCAGGGCATAGAGGTAGCCGGCCACCAGCCCCAGCAGCACCGCCGCGACCGACAGCATGCCGCGGGTGAAGAACTTCAGCAGCAGCGTCACCGCGATCACGACCAGGGCGACCGACCAGTTCTCCAGGCTGCCGAACTCCGGCTTGCCCTTGAGCGGAACGCCGCCGGCCGCGTACTCGATGCCGACCTTGATCAGGGCCAGCCCGATCATCAGCACGATCAGGCCGGTGACCAGTGGCGGCAGCGCGTGCCGGATGCGGCCGATGAAGAAGCCGATGCAGAAGTGGAACAGTCCGCCGATCACCACCCCGGTCATCAGGCCGGCCATGCCGGCCACACCGGCACCGGCGACGGCCGGAATCATGATGGGAATGAAGGCGAAGCTGGTGCCCTGGACGATGGGCAGGCGGGCACCCACGGGCCCGAAGCCGACGGTCTGCATCAGGGTGGCGACACCGGCCAGCAGCATCGACATCTGGATCATGTAGATCATGCTCGGGAAGTCGGGCGAGTTCGAGCCGAAGCCGAAGCCGGCGGCCCCCGCCACGATGATGGCCGGCGTCACGTTGCTCACGAACATGGCCAGCACGTGCTGGATGCCCAGCGGAACGGCCTTGGCCAGCGGTGGGGTGTAGTCGGGGTCCCTCAACTGCTCGGGGGTGCCCAGTGTCTCGTCTGCCATGCGCTTCTCCTGCCTCGACCCGGCGGGCCGTTCCTGATCGTGTACAAAACTGTATGCAAAAAAGTATACGAGCGATGGGCTTCCCTGCCAACCGGGCTGTGCGGGCGAGGTTTGCCGGCCCCGGGCCGGTCGCAGCCGGAAAGTCGTTCAACATCAGTCACTTGGCTGCAGCCGGGTGACCGGCGAGGGGCGCCGGCCTCAGGGTAAGTCCCGATCTGGACGGTGGCGGCGTGATCCTGCCAGCGAAGACCGGTCCCGGGAACGGGCGGACGGCCGCTGTCTGCAAAAAGTGTATACAATCAATGTCTGGTCGCAGCGGCGCAGGGTGATGCACGGCATGCCCGGGGCGCGGCCCTCAGCCGGTCCACAGCGCCCGCAGTGGTGGTCCGGCTTGCATGA
>SBFS01000088.1 GCA_006227825.1 Burkholderiales bacterium
ACCCACATCGACATCTCCGAACGGGTGCTGGCCCAGGAGGAGGTCCGGTCCCTCAATGCCACGCTGGAGCAGCGGGTGTGCGAGCGCACCGCAGCGCTGGAGCGCTCCATGCGGGACATGGAGACCATTTCCTACTCGATCGCTCACGACCTGCGGGCACCGCTGCGGGCTGTCAACGGCTTTGCCTCTCTGATCGCGGAGCAGGGTGAGGAGCTCGGCCCGGTCAACCGCGAGATGTTCACGCGCATCTCGCGCGCATCGCGCAACATGGGGCAGATGATCACCGACATGCTGGAGCTGCTGCGCGTGGTCCGGGTGGACCTGAACACGGTCCCGGTGGATCTGGAGCCGCTGGCCCGGCGGGTCGCCGACTCCCTGGCTCCCGGCATGCAGCAGGCCGATCTCGTGTGCGGCTCCATGCCCCTGGTGGTGGGTGACGCGACACTGATGCACCAGGTGCTGTCCAACCTGATGGACAACGCCATCAAGTACGCCAAGCCCGGCACCCGGCCACGGATGGAACTGGGCTACGACCCGGCCGAGGCGGCTTTCTATCTCAGGGACCAGGGCGTCGGATTCGACATGGCGCGGGCCGGCAAGCTGTTTGGCCTGTTCCAGCGCATGCATCTGGCCACCGATGTGCCCGGCACCGGCGTCGGCCTGGCCATCGTGGCCCGCATCGTCGAGCGCCACGGCGGACGGGTATGGGCCCAGTCCAGCCCCGGCCAGGGCAGCACCTTCTGGTGGACGCTGCCGACGGCCTGAGGGCCCGGCTGCCCCGGCCCGGGCGTCAGAGGGGCGCCTGCTGCTGTCCGTCGGACGGAGCCTCGCTGCCAGCCGCCCCGCTGCCTTCCTGGGGCGCGGCATTCTGCCGCACGGCGGCCTTGTCGCCGGCACTGGCAAACTTGCTGTAGGGGCCGACAACGCCGACCAGCTGGCCGTAGATGCGCGGGTTGGCGGCCAGGCACTCCTTCTGTTCGAGGAAGTCGGCTTCGCCGGTGAAGTTGCCCACCAGGCCGCCCGCCTCGGTGACCAGCAGGGCGCCTGCGGCCACGTCCCACGGGGACAGGCCCACTTCGAAGAATCCGTCGGAGAAGCCGGCGGCCACGTAGGCCAGGTCCAGGGCCGCCGAGCCCGGTCGCCGCACGCCTGCGCAGCGCGGCATGACATCGCCGAGCATCTTCAGATAGGTCTGGAAGGCATCGCCCGGGCGGAACGGAAAGCCGGTGCTCAGCAGGCACTCGCGCAGAACGGTGCGCTTGGCCACCCGGATGCGGCGGTCGTTGAGGTAGGCCCCGCGCCCGCGTGTGGCACAGAACAGGTCGTTGCGGGTGGGGTCGTAGATGACCGCCTGCTCCAGCCGGCCCTTGACCATCAGCGCAATGCTGACGCAGTAGACCGGGAAGCCGTGGATGAAGTTCGTGGTGCCGTCCAGCGGATCGATGATCCAGATGTGGTCCCGGTCGCGACCCTTGCCTTCACGCCGTCCGGACTCCTCGGCCCAGAGGCCGTGGTCAGGGTAGGCCGTGAGCAGGGTTTCGATGATGGCCTGCTCGGCGGCATGGTCGATCTCGGTGACGAAGTCGTTGGTCTGCTTGGCCGAAACACGGACCGATTCGACGTCCAGGGCCGCGCGGTTGATGATGGCGCCGGCGGCGCGGGCGGCCTTGATGGCCACGTTGAGCATGGGGTGGAGGCTGGACGACATGGATTGTGTTCCTGCGCCGTGGCCGGATGGCACGGCAGGGATGAAGAGCGAAACGGAAACGCCCCGGCGATGCGGGGCGACGACAATACGGGGATTTTACCGGCCCCGACCGATGCTGTGTGGGGCTTTTGGAACATCTGCCCGGTCCATCCCGCCATGCGAACCCGTTTCATCCTGATCGAGACCAGCCACGCCGGAAACGTCGGTGGTGCGGCGCGCGCGCTCAAGGTCATGGGTTTCGACGATCTGGTGCTGGTGTCTCCGCGCTGGGCCAACGTGCTCCGTCGCGAAGAGACCATCCAGCGGGCCAGCGGAGCCACCGATGTGCTGGCCGGCGCGCGCATCGTCGCCACCCTGGACGAAGCCCTGGAGGGCATGAGCCACCTGTGCGCCACGGCCATGACCCCGCGCGACTTCGGTCCGCCCACCCGCTCACCGCGCGAGCACTTTGCCCGCCTGCTGGACAGGGCGGCCCCACCGGATGCGGGGCCACCCGATGGCGTGGCCTTCTTGTTTGGTTCAGAGCGCTTTGGCATGCGCAACGAGGATGTCTACCGTTGCCATGTCTGCCTGAGCATCCCGACCAACCCCGGTTTCGGTTCGCTCAACCTGGCGGCAGCGGTCCAGCTCATTGCCTACGACTGGCGCATGGCTTTGGGCGGCTTTGGCACGGCGCCCTCGCCACCGCACGCCCGCACGGCAGCCGACGCCGCTTCGGTCAGCGGCATGCTGGCCCACCTGGAGCAGGCGCTGGTGGCCATCGGTTTTCTGGACCCCTCCGCGCCCAAGAAGCTCATGCCACGCCTGAACCAGATGTTCAACCGGGCTGCCTTGCAGGACGAGGAAATCCACATTCTTCGTGGTGTGGCCAAGGCCATGCTGGAGACCGCGGACAGGTCCAGGCGGTAGACTGCACGCTGAGCCTGTCCGACCAAACCATGTTTGAACGTCTCCGATCCGACATCCAGTGCATTCTCGAGCGCGACCCGGCTGCGCGCAGCACGTGGGAGGTCGTCACCTGCTATCCGGGCCTGCATGCCATCTGGCTGCACCGTCCGGCGCACTGGTGCTGGAACCACGGGTTCAAGTGGCTGGGCCGTTTCATCTCGCACCTGACGCGCTTCCTCACCGGTATCGAGATCCATCCGGGCGCCCGCATCGGCGAACGCGTTTTCTTCGACCACGCCATGGGCACGGTGGTGGGCGAGACGGCCGAGATCGGTGACGGCTGCACCATCTACCAGGGGGTGACCCTCGGAGGGACGTCGCTCTACAAGGGAACCAAGCGGCATCCCACGCTCGGTCGCGATGTGGTCGTGAGCGCCGGCGCCAAGGTGCTCGGCGGCTTCGAGGTGGGCGATGGCGCCAAGATCGGCAGCAACGCGGTGGTCATCAAGCCGGTGCCGGCCGGTGCCACCGCGGTCGGCATTCCCGCGCGCATCATCCCCAGCAAGCAGGGCCAGAGCGCGGATGTGACCGAGGAGCTCAAGCCCAAGTTCACCGCCTACGGCATCACCCAGGAAGACGACCCGCTGTCACAGGCGATGCGCGGCCTGATCGACAAGACCGGCAGCCAGGAGCACCAGATTGCCCTGCTGTGGCAGGCCATCGAGAAGCTGGCCTGTGCCCAGCGCGGTGACTGCGTGCCCGAGGACGCGGCGCGCGAGGAGCACTTCGAGGCAGAGAAGCTCAACCAGCTGGTCGGCAAGTGATCAGTGGTGGTGGCCGTGGGCACCGTGCGCATGCCCGTGGGCGATTTCCTCGGCCGAGGCAGCACGCACGTCCAGCACCTTGAGATCGAGCGTCAGCGTCTGGCCGGCCAGCGGGTGGTTGCCGTCCAGGTGCACCACAGGGCCCTTGATCTTGACCACGTTGAACACCGCCTGCCGTCCCTGGTCGTCGGTTCCCTGCAGCTGGCCGCCCACTTTCACCCCCGGAGGAAACTGGCTGCGCGCAATGCTGGTCACCAGCGACTCGTCCCGTTCGCCGAAGGCGTCGGCCGGTGGCAGCGTGACGGTCGCCTGATAGCCCGCGACCTGTCCTTCCAGCGCCTTCTCGATGCCGGGCAGCGTGTTGCCGTAGCCACCGTGCAGGTAGGCGCGCGGTGTCCTGCCATCCTCGATCTGCCTGCCCTGGGCGTCCCTGGCGCGGAAGGTGAGGGTGACGACGGTGTCCTTGGTGATGTTCATGGTGTGTTCCTCGATGACCTCATGGGGCGGGGCGGACGGCCCCCTTGGGACGCCAGCCCTTGACGACCTCGTCGTTGGTTTCGAGATAGGGGCCGCCGATGAGGTCGATGCAGTAGGGCACGGCGGCGAAGATGCCGTTCACCCGAACCGATCCGTCGGGGTTTCTGGCGCCCTCGAGGGTTTCGGCGATCGCTTTGGGCTGGCCGGGCAGGTTGATGATCAGGCTGCGGTCGCGGATGACCGCCACCTGGCGCGACAGGATGGCCGTGGGCACGAAAGCCAGGCTGATCTGGCGCATCTGCTCGCCGAAGCCGGGCATCTCCTTGTGGGCCACCGCCAGCGTGGCTTCCGGCGTGACGTCGCGCGGAGCCGGGCCTGTGCCTCCCGTGGTCAGGACCAGCGAGCAGCCGGAGGCGACCAGCTCGATCAGGGTCTGGCTGATGACCGCCTGCTCGTCCGGGATCAGGCGGGGTTCGAAACGGATGGGATTTTTCAGGGCGCGGGTCAGCCAGTCCTGCAGCGCCGGCAGCCCCTTGTCTTCATAGATGCCGGTGCTGGCGCGATCGCTGATGGAGACGATGCCGATGCGCACCGGATCGGCGCGGTTCTCTTCGCTCATGGGGTCGCTTCCTCGTCGTTGTCGTCTTTCTCGTCCGCCGCCTGGCCTGCAAGTGCCGTGCGCACAATCTGGAAGAGGTCGCGGTAGGCACGGCCGTGTCGCCGTGCTTCGCCGGGCCGCTCCAGGGCAGCGCCGCCCTGGGCGTCCTTGCGCGCCTGGCGGATGAGGGTGCGCAGGTGCTGGACATCGGCCTCGGGGTGGGTGTCCAGCCAGTCGGTCAGGGCGGCATCGTCGCCGATGAGGCGGTCACGCCACTGCTCTGCCTGGTGCAGCAGCACCGTTTCGCGGGCCGATGGCCTGCGCTGCTCCTCGAGCGCCGCCTCGATGTCGGTGACCGTCTCCTGCGACAGCGTGCGCATCAGCTTGCCGATGTACTGCATCTGCCGGCGCCGGCCCTCGAAATCGGTGATGCGGCGGGCTTCGGCCAGCGCGTCGATCAGCTTGTCCGGCAGGTCATGGGACTCGCGCAGGCGGGTCATCAGGTCGGCACGCAGGGTCAGCAAGGCCTCGCCCAGTTTCTGAAGCTGCTCGCTTTCCCGCTTGAGGTCGGTCTTGCTGCGGTCGGTGTCGCCCTTGGCCTCGCGCTTGAGCTCGAGGTCAAGGTCGCTGCCTTCGGCGACGAAATGGCCGCGGACGTAATAGCCGCGTTGGGTCTTGCGGGGCATGAGGGCTTGTGCAGGGCAGATGGGCTGCGGCCGTTGCGGGACAACAGGGGCATGGGGCTGTTGGCGGGATCTGTGCCGACAGGCCTGGGCGGCAAGTATCATAGCCGCCGACATGAACACACGCACCGACACGTCCATCCAGCCGGCCCGCAGCACCGGCGCAGACTCCCATCCGTTGCCCGGATTCCAGTACAGCCGGGCCCGGTTCGAGGAGCTGGCCGACCTCGCGCTCACCCATGCACGCGGACTCGGCGCCGCCGATGCGGCGGTCGAGGTGTCCGAGGGTGCCGGCCTGTCGGTGTCGGTGCGCAAGGGCGCGCTGGAGAACGTGGAGCGCAACCGGGACAAGTCGCTGGGGGTGACGGTGTACCTGGGCCACAAGCGCGGCAACGCCTCGACCTCCGACTTCTCGGCCGCGGCCATCCGGCAGACGGTTCAGGCAGCTTACGACATCGCCCGCTTCACCGCCGACGACCCGGTGGCCGGCCTGCCAGACCCTGCAGATGTGGCCGAGCACTATCCCGATCTCGACCTGTTCCACCCCTGGGCCATCGGTTCGGCCGAGGCCATGCACCTGGCCCAGGCCTGCGAGGCGGCGGCGTTTGCCACCAGCCGCAAGATCACGAACAGCGAAGGCGCCGGGGTGTCGGCCCAGCAGTCCCATTTCTTCAGCGAACACATGCGCGGCGGCCAGCGGCGGGCCGCAGGCATTTTCCACGGCGGTTATGCCAGCTCCCGGCACAGCCTGTCGGTGGCGCCGATCGCCGGCCGGGGCAATGCCATGCAGCGCGACTACTGGTACAGCTCGCAGCGGGCACCCCAGGACCTCGCCTCTCCCGAAGCGGTCGGGCGCTATGCGGCCGAACGGGCGCTGTCCCGGCTGGGCGCGCGCAAGCTGGCCACCACCGAGTGCCCGGTTCTGTTCGAGTCGCCGCTGGCAGCGGGGCTGCTGGGTGCCTATGTGCAGGCCACCAGCGGCGGGGCGCTGTACAGGCGCACCAGTTTCCTGTGTGACAGCCTGGGCAGGCAGGTGATGGCCCGTCACCTCGACATCATCGAGGACCCGCACCAGATCAACGGCAAAGGCAGCGCGCCCTTCGACGACGAGGGCGTGCGCACCGTGCGCCGCAAGGTGCTGAGCGCCGGACGGGTCCAGGGATACTTCCTGTCGAGCTATTCGGCGCGCAAGCTGGGCATGCGGACCACGGGCAACGCCGGCGGTTCTCACAATCTCGTGCTCACCAGCCGCCTGACCCGGCCCGGGGACGATCTGGATGCGATGCTGCGCAAGCTCGATCGCGGCCTGTTCGTGACCGAGCTCATGGGCCAGGGCGTCAATTACGTGACCGGCGATTACTCCCGGGGGGCTTCGGGCTACTGGGTGGAAAACGGGCGCATCGCCTATCCGGTCCAGGAGATCACGATCGCCGGCAACATGCGCGACATGTTCAAGGGCATCGTGGCCGTGGGCGCCGATGCCTACACGCACGGCGCCAAGACGGTCGGCTCCATCCTGGTGGACCGGATGAAGGTGGCGGGCAGCTGAGCGGCGGCACCG
Source organism: Burkholderiales bacterium (assembly GCA_006227825.1). Taxonomy (GTDB): domain Bacteria; phylum Pseudomonadota; class Gammaproteobacteria; order Burkholderiales; family Burkholderiaceae_C; genus Hydrogenophaga. Next base: position 6,740 of record SBFS01000088.1, read on the forward strand.
CCCGACGCCAACGTCCGACGCCCCTGCCCGTTCCAGCCGGCCGGCTCACCACCCCCTCCAGACGAGCCGCCATTGCGCCCTGAAGCCCTGGCACTGCTGGCCGCTGCCTGCTGGGCGGTCTCCAGCCTGTTCTCGGCCGGTCCGGCCCAGCGTCTGGGCGCCTTTGCCTTCAGCCGCTGGCGCATGCTGTTTGCCTCGCTGCTGCTGTGGGGGCTGGCACTGGCGGGCGGCGGGTGGCGCAGCCTCGATGGTGCCGCGTTCGTCCTGCTGGCCCTGTCGGGCCTGATCGGGATCTTCATCGGGGACACGGCCTTGTTTGCCTGCATGAACCGCATGGGCCCCAGGCGCTCCGGGGTGCTGTTCGCCACCCACGCCCTGTTCTCCGCCTGGCTGGCCTGGCTGTTCCTGGGCGAAACGCTCTGGGGCTGGACGCTGGCAGGAAGCGGTCTTCTGGTCGCCGGCGTGATGCTGGCCGTCGTCTGGGGCAAGCGCGGTGACGAGGCGCACATCTGGGAGCAGGTGCGCGGTCCGCTGTGGGTGGGTGTGGCGCTGGGGCTGCTGGCTGCCCTGTGTCAATCGGTCGCGACATTGATGCTCAAGCCGCTGATGAGCACGGGCGTGGATGCCGTGGCAGCCTCGGCGATGCGCATGAGCATGGCGCTGGCGGCTCATGCCCTGCTGTGGCTGCTCTGGTCCGGTGCCCGGGCCCGCGACAGCCTGCGCCTGCAGGATGCGGCCGGCATCTTCATGAGTGCGGCCATTGCCATGGCGCTGGGCATGACCCTGATACTGCAGGCCATGAAGCTGGGTCAGGCCGGGCTGGTGGCCGTGCTGTCGTCGGTGACGCCGGTGCTGATCCTGCCGCTGCTGTGGCTGGTCTACCGCCGGATGCCGGCCGCGGGCGCCTGGCTGGGTGCCTTTCTGGCCGTCGCCGGCACGGCACTGATCTTGCGGTGAGCGTCTTCAGCGCTTGCGCTGAACCAGCAGGTTGCGCCGCGCGTCTTCCGGGTAGGCGAAGGTGACCGCCCCCTTGCTGACCTTGCCCATGACCAGCATGTTCGGTGTGATCGCGTCCTTGTCGTCCCGGCTGAACGGGCGCTCGTGGGTGGCCACGACACCATAGTAGACACGGGGGAGGTTCTCGAGCGCCTCCTTGATGGCCGGGCCGGTGAACCTGCCGTTGCGGATGGCGAACAGGGCATAGGTCAGCAGGTAGGTGCTGTCATAGGCCTGGGCGGCCACCATGGGCACCTTCAGCGGCTGGCGGAACTTGCGCGCGTAGGCGCTGAGAAAGGCCGCCCGGCGCTCATTGCTCGGCTCGGCGATGAAGGTCTGGGCCATCAGCGCGCCCTCGGCCGCGGCGCCTGCCCCCTCGATGAAGAAAGGGAAGGACAGGGGCCAGCCTCCGACCATGGGTACCGACCAGCCCAGATCCCGCCGTCCCAGCGCGATGGTGGCATTCTCCGGGCCCACCGTGTAGCTGAAGATGACGTTGGCACCGGCGTTGCGTGCCTCCTGCAGTTCCTTGCTCAGGTCCTTCACGCCGAGCGGGAAGCGGGCCACATGGGCCGGCTTGAGCCCCCGGGCGGCCAGAGCCGCTTCCACGTCCTTGAGGCCGGCCTCGCCATAACCCGTGGTGTCCGCGAAGATGGCCACCCGCGTCCAGCCGCGGCGCACGAGGTCCTCGACCACGAACGGCGCCTGGATGGCATCTCGCGCCTGGGTTCGGAAGATGTAGCTCTCGGGCGCGGGAATGGTGGCCGTCACCGGCGTTCCGGCCGAGCAGGGCACGATCAGTGGCAGGCGGGCCTGCTGGAACACCTCGAGCGAGCGCAGGGCGACCCCTGTGTTGCAGAAACCGATGGTGGCGATGACGCCTTCGCGCACCAGCTCCTCCGAGCGCTGGCGGCCGACGTCGGGCGTTCCCTCGTCGTCCCTGATCACCAGCTGCAGGGGCCGCCCGAGGTAGCCGCCGACCGCGTTGATCTCTTCCACGGCGAGCTCGATGCCGTGCAGCATCGGCACACCGAAATCCGAGGACGGGCCGCTGAAGGGGCCGATGACCCCGATCTTGATCGGCTGGGCTTGCTGGGCCGCCGCCACCGACGTGACGAGGGCCAGGGCGGTGCAGGCTAGCCAGGTGTTCAGGCGGCGCAGGCCTCTCATGACATTTCCCCGGAATGACAACGACGGCCGGCAGTGTAGTCAGGCACGCCGCCCGGCAGGCTCACGGATTACCCTGAGTCGGCCTCCGGCTGTCAGGATACTGTCAGGACGCCGGTGAGGTGGTGCCCGCGCGCTCCCGTCCCGCCTCAGCCCGAAAGGGCCGATCGGACGATGGTCGAGACGGCGGCCATGTCGACCTGGCCGGCCAGTCGGGCCTTGACAGCCGTCATCACCCTGCCCATGTCGGCCGGGCCCACGGGGCGGCCCAGCTCGGTGGCCAGTTCGTCGATCAGGGCGCGCACCTCGGCGGCCGCCGCCTCGGGTGACAGCCGCTGGGGCAGATAGGCCTGCAACACACGCATTTCGGCCTCCTCCTTGTCGACCAGGTCCTGTCGGCCCGCCTGCCCGAAGGCGGAGATGGAGTCCTTGCGCTGCTTGACCAGCTTGTCGACCACGGCCACGACCATCGCATCGTCCAGCTCGATCCTTTCGTCGACCTCCTTCTGCTTGAGGGCGGCCGTCAGCAGGCGGATGGTGCCCAGGCGCTCGCTGTCCCTGGCACGCATGGCGGCCTTCATGTCCTCGGTGATGCGTTCTTTCAGGCTCATGGTGTGTTCCGTGTGGGGCGGGCAGGGGTTTGTGGGGGGCAGGCGGCTCAGACCGCCTCCAGGGCCAGCAGCTCCTGCATCTGCTGGCGGCGCCGGATCAGGCGCTCGGCCGGGCCGTCGACCAGCACCTCGGGCGCCAGCGGCCGGCTGTTGTAGTTGCTGGACATGGATGCACCGTAGGCGCCCGCATCGTGCAGGACCAGCAGGTCGCCGACACGGGCCTCGGGCAGCGCACGGGTCTGCACCACGCCACCCTCGGCCTGCGTGAACACATCCCCCGACTCGCACAGGGGGCCGGCCACCACGGTCTCGCGCAGCGGGCGCACCGCGCCGTCCGCCGGCAGCAGGCTCATGCCGTGCCAGGCGCCGTACATGGCCGGTCGCATCAGGTCGGAAAAGCCCGCATCGACGAGGGTGAAGTGCTGCGTGCCCTGGAACTTGGTGGCACGCACCTCGGCCAGCAGCACACCCGACTCGGCCACCAGGTAGCGCCCGGGTTCCAGCTCCAGGTGGATCGGATGGCCCAGATGCGTGGCGATCTCGCGGCGGGCCGCATCCCACAGCTGGAAATAGTGGTCCGTGTCGATGCGGGGCTCGCCGTCCCGATAGGGGATCGACAGCCCACCGCCGGCGGAGATGGCACGGGGCTTTGCTCCCGACGACCGGACCAGGGCCACCATGGCGGCGCAGACCTGCTCCAGGTGCCGGTAGTCGACCCCCGAGCCGATGTGCATGTGCAGGCCCTCCAGTCGCAGGCCGTGCGCCTCGATGACGGCGAGCGCATGGGGCAACTGGGTGTGCCAGATGCCGTGCTTGCTGTGTTCGCCCCCGGTGTTGGTCTTGTTGCTGTGGCCGTGGCCGAAGCCCGGGTTGATGCGCAGCCAGACCCGGTGACCGGGTGAGCGCTGGCCGAGCTGGCCGAGCATGTCGGTCGAGCCTGCGTTGACCGGGATGGCGTGGCGCACGACCGCATCCAGTGTGGGGTGATCGAAGAGGTCGGCGGTGAACACGATGCCCGGGGCGCCGCCGGCCTCGGGAGCAGCCGTGTAGCCGGCTGCCAGGGCGCGCTCGATCTCGCCCAGGGACACGGCATCGACCACCACCCCCTGCTCGCGCATCAGCCTGAGCAGGTGCAGGTTGGCATTGGCTTTCTGCGCGTAGCGCACCGTGTCGAAGCGGTGCAGGTCGGCGATGCGCTGGCGGATGGTGGCAGCGTCGTACACCCACAGCGGTGTGCCGTGGCGGCGTGCCAGCTGCCGCAGCCGGTCGGGTTCGAAGGGGTTCATGGCGCTGTATCTTGCCTCAGCCCATTCATATTGCAAAATTCTATTTTGAACACATATGATTCAAAACTGATATGAAAATCACCCACCGGCAGATCGAGGTGTTCCGCACGGTGATGCAGACCGGGCATGTGACCCGCGCCGCTGAACGTTTGCGCACCTCGCAGCCCACCGTCAGCCGGGAGCTGGCCCGGCTGGAGCAGGTCACCGGCTTGCGGCTCTTCGACCGGGTGCGCGGCCGACTGCATCCCACCGCCAGGGCCCACGCCCTGATGGAGGAGGTGGAGCTGTCGTATGTGGGGTTGGAGCGGATCGCGGCCACTGCCGGCAGCCTGCGATCGTGGGCGCAGGGGCGGTTGCAGGTGGCCTGCCTGCCGGCTCTGGCGCATGCCTTGCTGCCTGCGGCACTGCGTTTGCTGGCCCATCAGGTCCCCGATGCGGCCGTCGGCCTGACACCGCTGGACTCTCCCCAACTGGAGTCGGCCCTCTCCGACCAGCGCCACGACCTGGGGTTGAGCGAACGTCAGGAGCCGCCACCGGCCTGCAGCCTGCATCCGCTGCTGGTGGCCGACGAGGTGGCCGTGCTGCCGGAAGGCAGCCCGCTGGCTGGCCACCGTGTCCTGTCGGCGCAGGACTTCGAGGGACAGCCCTTCGTGAGCCTGGCGGCGGGCGATCCCTATCGGCATCAGGTCGACGAGTGGTTCGCCCGGGCCGGTGTGAGCCGCCGGCTGAATCTGGAGGCGGCCAGCGCCGTCTCGGTGTGCGCCCTGGTGGCCCAGGGCCTGGGCCTGGGCATCGTGAACCCGCTGACGGCGCTGGCCATGCGCGGGCAGGGGCTGCTGGTCAAGCCCCTGTCGGTCAGCATCGAATTCCGGGTGTCGGTCATCCGTCCGGCCTGGCGGGCCGTGCACCCCCTGCGCGCGCCACTGGAAGATGCGCTCAAGGCCACGGCCGAGGCGCTCTTGCGGGACTTGCCATGAAGCCTGACGCGCAGGCCAATGACAAAAAACCCGCGCCGGCGTCCCGGGGCGGGTTTTTCTGTCGGACGGTGCCGGGGCTCAGTAGAGCTTCTTGGGCAGCTGCATGCTGCGCACGCGCTTGTAGTGGCGCTTGACGGCGGCGGCCTTCTTGCGCTTGCGCTCGGCGGTGGGCTTCTCGTAGAACTCGCGGGCGCGCAGGTCGGTCAGCAGGCCGAGTTTTTCGATGGTGCGCTTGAAGCGGCGCAGGGCCACGTCGAAGGGCTCGTTGTCTTTAACGCGAATGGTGGTCATCAGCTAATGGTTTCCATGATGTGCAGCCAGAGGATGACCGGGAAGATCGGGCCCGGCCTTCTTGTCTGCGGTGTTCCCCGTCCGAAACTAGTATTGGCCGACGGGGTTTTGCCAGCAAAGCCTTGGATTATAACGTTTTGCGCGGATATTGCCAGATGGCCGGCCGGGCAATGTGCCGTCGCGGGCGCAGGTGACCCGTGTTCAGAGTGCGCTCGCGCAGGCGTGGGCACTGGACCAGGCCCACTGGAAGTTGTAGCCGCCGAGCCAGCCGGTCACATCGACCACCTCGCCGATGAAATACAGGCCGGGTTGCCTGGACTCCATCGTCTGCTGGGACAGGTCACGGGTGTCGACGCCGCCCAGGGTGACTTCGGCCTTCTTGTAGCCTTCGGTGCCGGTGGGTACCAGCTCCCAGCGCGCCAGACGCCCTGCCAGCCGGGCCAGGGCCTTGTCGCTGCATTCGGCCACCGGGCGCTGCCAGTCGCCATCCTGCGCCACCCAGGCGTCGGCCAGTCGGGACGGCACCCACTGTGCCAGTTCGTTGGCCAGCTGCTTGCGTGAGCGCTGCTTGGCCTCGGCCAACGCCATGGCCAGGTCGGTCCCGGGCGCCAGATTGAGCTGAACGGGGCTATCCGGCTGCCAGTAGCTGGAGATCTGCAGCACCGCCGGGCCCGACAGCCCGCGGTGGGTGAACAGCAGGTCTTCCTGGAAAGACATTCGGGTCTTCCTGGCCCCGGTGGAGATCTCCACCGGCAAAGCCAGGCCGGCCAGGCCGGCCCAGGGTGCCCAGGCCGCCCCGTCGAAGGTCAGCGGCACCAGACCGGGACGCGGTTCCACGGTGCGCAGTCCGAACTGGCGGGCGATGCGGTAGCCGAAGTCGGTGGCGCCGATGGCCGGGATGGACAGTCCGCCGGTGGCCACCACCAGCTTGCGGGCACGCACCGTGCCCTGTTCGGTGTCCAGCTCGTAGGCGCCGTCGGCGCCGGTGCGCACGGCCTTCACGCCGCAGGGTTGCCAGCGCGTCACACCGCCCGCCGCGCACTCGGCCAGCAGCATGCCGATCAGGTCGCCAGCCGAGCGGTCGCAGAACAGCTGGCCCTTGTGCTTTTCATGGAACGGTATGCCGTGTTTCTGAACCAGGGCGATGAAGTCGGCCGGTGTGTAGCGCGAGAGTGCCGAGCGGCAGAACTGGGGGTTCCCGCCGACAAAATGACGGTGCGGCTGGCGCGGGTCGAGGTCGCGGTTGGTGAAGTTGGCCCGACCTCCACCCGAGATGCGCACCTTCTCGGCCACCTTCGCGCTGTGGTCGAGCACCAGCACCTTCAGGCCGCGCTGTCCGGCAATGCCTGCACAGAAGAGGCCGGCCGCGCCGGCGCCGATCACGACGACGTCGAATTCGGTCACCGCTCAGCCTTTCCAGACGAACGGAAACTTGACCTGCTTCCAGAAACCGTCGGGCACGTAGTCACCCAGCACGCCGTAGCGTTCGGGCCAGGCCCTGTCGCTCTTGACGGCCGTGCCGAACAGGTGGTCGAGGAAGGCGAAGTGGGCCGCGTAGTTGCGGTCCAGTGCCTCCCGGTCCTGGCTGTGGTGCCAGTGGTGGAAGTTGGGCGTGACGATGAGGTAACGAAGGGGTCCCAGCCGCACGCTCACGTTGGCGTGGTTGAACACCGCCTGGAAGCCGGCGAAGATGATGTAGGCATCGATGACCTCCTTGCTGAAACCCAGCACATAGATGGGCCCGAGCACCAGTGTGCGCGTGATCAGCACCTCCAGGATGTGCTGGCGCGAGCCGGCCATCCAGTCCATGTGTTTGGCGCTGTGGTGCACGGCGTGCAGCCGCCACAGCAGCGGCACCTCGTGGTAGGCGCGGTGGGTCCAGTACTGCACCAGGTCGGCCACCAGGATGATCAGTGGCAGGCCGGCCCAGAGGGGCAGGGCGCCGACCCAGCCGCGGATGCCGTCGTGGGCGGCCCAGCCGAACAGCTGGTGCACCAGCAGGTTGGTGGCCAGCAGCATGAACCCGATCAGCATGTGGTTGACGATGAAGTGCTGGAAGTCGGTCTGCCACTCGGGGCGGAACACCGGCTGGTCCTTGCGCAAGGCGAACAGCTTCTCGATGAAGATGAAGATCAGTGCCGAGCCCAGCAGGTCCAGGATGAACCAGTCCAGCCCGATGTAGGGGGTGTGGTCCGGAAAGTCCGGATCGACCTCGACCTGGTGACCGCCCAGCAGCGCAGACACCAGCACCAGCGCAAACGCGGCACCGGCCAGCCAGGGCGCGCGCCGGAACACCAGGTTGACCAGGCTCAGTGCACCTGCCAGCACGAGCGACCAGAACAGAAGCTGGCGCAGCAGTCCGACGTCGTAGCTGCGCCGCAGCTCGGGCGTGGTCAGGTATTGCGGGAAGTGGAAGGCCAGGACGCCCAGAAAGCACAGGATGGCCAGCGACAGGGCGATGACGCCCGTGACCAGTCCCTTGCCCGTGGCCAGGGCGCCATGGCTGTGAAGGAGTTCGATCAGGGGCCGGGGCACGGGATTCGTCAAGCAGGTGCGTCGGCCGGCAGTGTAGCCCGCAGCCCGCCGCGATCACGGGGTCCGGCTCAAGCGGCCTGACGTGCGGCCCCAGCGGTACCGGTGGCCAGGGCGGCCACGCCCTGGACAACGTCGCCCACCACGATCACCGCGGGGCTGCCCAGGCCTTCGCGTTCCAGTGTGGCCGACAGCTCGCCGAGCGTGGTGACGGCCTGGCGCTGCTGCGGCAGGCTGGCATGCTGGACGATGGCCAGCGGCGTGCCGGCCGGCAGGCCGGTCAGCAGTTCGCCCTGGATGTGGGCCGCACCCGAGACGCCCATGTAGATGACCAGGGTGAGCCTGGCGTCGCGAGCGGTGGCAGCCAGTTGCCGCCAGTCGGTGCCCGTGTCGCCCGGTTTGGCGTGGCCTGTGACGAACACCACCCCGTGGGCATGGTCGCGGTGGGTCAGGGGCGCTCCAAGCGAGGTCAGACCGGCCAGCCCGGCCGTGATGCCATTGATGACCTGCACCTCGATGCCCTCGGCCCGCAGATGCTCCACTTCCTCGCCACCCCGGCCGAAGATGAACGGGTCGCCCCCCTTGAGACGCACCACCACCTCGCCCTCGCGGGCGGCCATGACCATCAGCTTCTCGATGAAGGCCTGCGGCGTGCTCTTGCAGCCGCCGCGCTTGCCCACGTGCACGATGCGCGCCTTCGCGGAGGCATGTTCCAGCACCCCGTCGCCCACCAGGTCGTCCACCAGCAGCACGGTGGCGGCGGCAATGGCCCTGGCCGCCTTGATGGTCAGCAGTTCGGGGTCGCCAGGGCCGGCACCGACCAGGGTGACGGTGCCCGGACGCAGCCCGTTGCCCGGCAGAGGGTGGGGCGCGTTGCCCGATGGGCATGCCCGGTATGGGCTGCTGGTGACCATGTGCTTGATGGTGTCGGCAAAGTTCATGCAAACCAATTGTTATTGTTCTTTGATTACTTTGGG
>SBFS01000157.1 GCA_006227825.1 Burkholderiales bacterium
GCGTTGATGATGGGCGTGAAGTAACGGCCACCGATGCCGCCCAGCGACGAGATGGTGAAGGTGGCGCCGGACATGTCGGCCGGGCCGAGCTTGCCCTCGCGCGCCTTCTTGGCCAGCTCACCCATTTCCTGGCTGATCTGCAGCACGCCCTTCTTGTCGGCGTCCTTGATGACGGGCACGACCAGCCCGTTGGGCGTGTCGGCCGCAAAACCGATGTGCCAGTAGTTCTTGTAGACCAGCGAGTCGCCATCGAGGCTGCTGTTGAACTCGGGGAATTTCTTGAGCGCAGCGACCGAGGCCTTGATCAGGAAGGCCAGCATGGTGATCTTGACGCCGCTCTTCTCGTTTTCCTTGTTGGTGGCCACGCGGAAGGCTTCGAGGTCGGTGATGTCGGCGTCGTCGTGGTTGGTGACAGCCGGGATCATCACGGCATTGCGCAGCAGGTTGGCGCCGCTGATCTTCTTGATGCGGCCCAGTTCCTTGCGCTCGATGGGGCCGAACTTGGCAAAGTCCACCTTCGGCCAGGGAATCAGCCCCAGCTCGGAGCCGCCACCGCCAGCCGGCGCCGGCGCCTTGGCGGCCTGTGCCCTGGTCTGCAGGCTTCCTGCCATGACCGACTTTGTGAAGGACTGGATATCTTCGGCCGTGATGCGTCCCTTGGGCCCGGAACCCTTGACCTCATCCAGCGGCACGCCCAGTTCGCGGGCGAACTTGCGCACCGAAGGGGAGGCGTGCGGCAGGCCCAGCGCGGGCGTCCCGGCGGGGTTGTGCGCCGGGGCGGCGGCAGGAGCCGACACAGCGGCTGCCTGCGGCGCAGCCACGGCCGCTGCGGCAGCTGGCGCGGCAACCGCAGCGGCGGCTGCCGGTGCGGGAGCCGAAGCGCCCGCGGCACCTTCCAGGATCGCCAGCAGGTCACCGATGTTGACCTTGTCGCCGACCTGGACCTTGAGCTCCTTGAGCACACCGGCGTGGGAGGACGGAATCTCCATCGAGGCCTTGTCGGACTCGACGGTGATCAGGCTCTGCTCGACCTTGATGGCGTCGCCCGGCTTGACGAACACCTCGATGACGGCGACATCCTTGAAGTCGCCGATGTCGGGCACACGAACTTCGACGGGGCCGGCGGCTGCACCTGCGGGTGCGGCCGCCGGTGCGGTCACCGGGGAGCCAGCCACAGGCGCAGGTGAGGGTGCCGGTGCCGCAGCGGCGGGAGCGGCCGCCGGGGCGGCCGCCTCACCGGCGGCTTCCAGCACCAGCACCACAGAGCCTTCGCTGACCTTGTCGCCCAACTGGACCTTGAGCTCCCTGACCACGCCCGCGGTACTCGACGGAATCTCCATCGAGGCCTTGTCGCTCTCGACGGTGATCAGGCTCTGCTCGGCCTTGACCGTGTCACCGGGCTTGACCAGCAACTCGATCACCGCAACCTCGTCGAAGTCGCCGATGTCCGGGACCTTCACTTCTACCAGTGCCATGTTCTTGTCTCCGGAATGTTACGCGTAGAGCGGGTTGACCTTGTCCACCTTGATGCCGTATTTCTTGATCGCCTCGGCCACCTTGTCCATGGGCAGCTTGCCCTCGTCCGCCAGCGAGCGAAGGGCCGCAACCACGATGTAGTGGCGGTTGATCTCGAAGTGCTCCCGCAGCTTGCTGCGGAAATCGCTGCGGCCGAAACCGTCGGTGCCCAGCACACGGTAGGAGCGGCCTTTGGGCATGAAGGGCCTGATCTGCTCGGCGTAGCTCTTCATGTAGTCGGTGGAGGCGACCACCGGGCCGCCATGGGGAGCCAGCTGCCGGGCCACGAACGGCAGGCGCTGAGGTTCGGTGGGGTGCAGCAGGTTCCAGCGCTCCGCATCCTGGCCATCGCGGGCCAGTTCGTTGAAGCTCGGGCAGCTCCAGACGTCGGCCTGAACCCCCCAGTCGGTGGCCAGCAGGGCCTGGGCCGCGATGCTCTCGCGCAGGATGGAGCCCGAGCCCAGCAACTGCACGCGCCTGTCGCCCTCCGCCCCGGGCTTGCACAGGTACATGCCCTTGATGATCTGCTCTTCGGTGCCCGGTGTCAGACCCGGCATGGCGTAGTTCTCGTTGAGCAGGGTGAGGTAGTAGAAGACGTTGTCCTGCTTCTCGACCATGCGCTTGAGGCCATGGTGAAGAATGATGCCGACCTCGTGGGCGAAGGTCGGGTCGTAGCTCACGCAGTTGGGAATGGTGCCGGCCAGGATCTGGCTGTGGCCGTCCTCGTGCTGCAGGCCCTCGCCGTTGAGCGTGGTGCGGCCCGAGGTTCCGCCGAGCAGGAAGCCGCGCGCCTGCATGTCACCGGCCGCCCAGGCCAGGTCACCGATGCGCTGGAAACCGAACATCGAGTAGTACACGTAGAACGGCACCATGATGCGGTTGCTCGTGCTGTACGAGGTGGCCGCGGCGATCCAGCTGCTCATGCCGCCGGCCTCGTTGATGCCTTCCTGCAGGATCTGGCCCGCCTTGTCCTCCTTGTAGTACATGACCTGGTCCTTGTCGACCGGGGTGTACTGCTGGCCTGCCGGGTTGTAGATGCCGACCTGGCGGAACAGGCCCTCCATGCCGAAGGTGCGGGCTTCGTCCACCAGGATGGGCACCACGCGCGGCCCCAGGGCCTGGTCGCGCAGCAACTGCGTGAGGAAGCGCACATAGGCCTGGGTGGTGGAAATCTCACGGCCTTCGGCGGTCGGCTCCAGCACGGCCTTGAAGGTCTCCAGCGAGGGCACGGTGAAGCTCTCGTCGGCCCTGGTGCGGCGCTTGGGCAGGTAGCCGCCGAGCGCCTTGCGGCGTTCGTGCAGGTACTTCATCTCCGGCGTGTCGTCGGCCGGCTTGTAGAACGGGATCTTGGGCAGCTCGCTGTCCGGTACCGGGATGTTGAAGCGGTCCCGGAAGGCGCGGATGTCGTCATCGGTGAGCTTCTTGGTCTGGTGCACCGTGTTCTTGCCCTCGCCGGACTTGCCCATGCCATAGCCCTTGATGGTCTTGATGAGCAACACGGTCGGCTGGCCCTTGTGATGGACCGCCCTGTGGTAGGCGGCATAGACCTTGTGCGGGTCGTGGCCACCGCGGCGCAGGGCCCAGATCTCGTCATCGGTCATGTGGGACACCAGCTCCAGTGCCTTCGGATCGCGCCCGAAGAAGTGCTTTCGGACATAGGCACCGTCGTTGGCCTTGAAGGCCTGGTAGTCGCCGTCCAGCGTCTCCATCATGATCTTGCGCAGCGCGCCGTCCTTGTCGCGCGCCAGAAGCGGGTCCCAGTTGGAGCCCCACAGCAGCTTGATCACGTTCCAGCCCGAGCCACGGAACTCGCCCTCGAGCTCCTGGATGATCTTGCCATTGCCCCGCACCGGCCCGTCCAGGCGCTGCAGGTTGCAGTTGATGACGAAGATGAGGTTGTCGAGGTTCTCGCGCGCGGCCAGGCTGATGGCCCCCAGCGACTCGACTTCGTCCATTTCGCCGTCGCCGCAGAACACCCAGACCTTGCGGTTCTCGGTGTCGGCAATGCCGCGGGCGTGCAGGTACTTCAGGAAGCGTGCCTGGTAGATCGCCATCAGCGGGCCCAGGCCCATGGAGACGGTCGGGAACTGCCAGAACTCGGGCATCAGCTTCGGGTGCGGGTAGCTCGACAGGCCCTTGCCATCGACTTCCTGGCGAAAGTGCAGCAGCTGCTCCTCGGTCAGGCGCCCTTCGAGGTAGGCGCGGGCATACACACCGGGCGCCACATGGCCCTGGATGTAGATGCAGTCGCCACCGTGGTTTTCGCTTTCGGCATGCCAGAAGTGGTTGAAGCCGGCGCCGAACATGTGGGCCAGTGAGGCGAACGAACCGATGTGACCTCCGAGGTCACCACCGTCGTCCGGGTTGTGGCGATTGGCCTTGACCACCATGGCCATGGCATTCCATCGCATGTACGCGCGCAGGCGCTCCTCGATCTCGATGTTGCCGGGACAACGCGCCTCTTCGATGGGCTCGATGGTGTTCACGTAGCCCGTGTTGGCCGAGAACGGCATGTCGATGCTGTTCTGCCGGGCCTCCTCCAGCAACTGTTCCAGCAGGTAGTGGGCCCGCGCGGGTCCTTCCTTGTCGATGACGGCGGCCAGCGCCTCCATCCATTCGCGGGTTTCCTGGGGATCGACGTCGCCCGGGGCCAGGGGGGGAATCGCTGACATGTGCTGTCTCCTGTCGGTTGCTTGCTGGGATTTGGCTCTGTGCCGCAGTTTGCCGGATTCTGGCACAGCTCGGCGCACATTTCAATATGAGGTATTGCTTTTTATATTGTGATATTCACATCATGCCCATCGGCCCGTGCAGGGAACGCCAGGAACGCGTCATCACGTAGACTCCGAGGTGATGTCGACCGCCCCCTCCCCCGCCGGCCACCGTCCTGCCCTGCAAGGGCCGGCGGGCTGGTGGCGCCGCTGGTGGCGACGTCTTCCCCCTTCGCGCCAGGACCGGTTTGCCACGCTCGGGCCGCTGATGGCCGTCCTGCTGTTCCTCTCGGCCATCGTGGTGGCCATCACCTACCTCCGCTACGAAGAGCTCGAACGCGAGAGGGAAGCGGTGACGCGCGACGTCGAGTACGCGCAGCAGCGCCTGCGGCTTCGGCTGCTGGAGCGCCAGGAGCAGCTCATGCGGCTGGCACGCGAACTGGGCAACCGGGAGATCGAAGCCGAGGAGTTCGAGTTCCAGGCCGAGTCACTGGTCAGCCAGTTCCCGGAATGGCAGGCCATCACCTGGGTGGACGCCCGTCGCCAGGTCGTGGTCAGTCATGCCTCCCCCAGTGCGCCGCTGTCCATGATCCGCCTGCCCCAGAGCACCATCGAGCCCGGGGAAACCGACGGTTCGTTCGATCTGGCGCGCGACCTGCGGCAACCGATCTATTCCCGGCCCATGGGCGAGAGCCCGCGGGACTCCCGTCTGATGCTCCAGGTGCCGCTGAGCGAGCAGGGGCGCTTTGCCGGCACCGTCATGGGCGAGTATTCGATCGACGGCCTGCTGCGCTTTGGCATCCCGCCGGAAGTCATGGCCCGCTATGCGGTGGCCCTGCTGGACGACCGCGGTCGGGTGCTCGCCGGACAGATACAGGCGCCCGACACCGTCCTGCGGCTCCTGCCCTGGTCCCAGCGTCCGCTGGAACACGAGGTACCCGTCTCACCCGTGGGCAACGGACTCATCCTCAAGGCCCAGGGCTACCGCACGTCGCAGGACATTGTCGGCAGCGGTTTCTTCTGGGTCATCGGTGCCCTGAGCGCCCTGACCGTCTGGATGCTGCTGGGCACCTGGCGCCACACGCGGCGGCGGGTCCAGGCCCAGCGCGCACTGGTGGCCGAGACCAGCTTCCGGCGCGCCATGGAAAACTCCATGCTCACCGGCATGCGCGCCCTGGACCTGCAGGGACGCATCACCTATGTCAATCCGGCCTTCTGCTCCATGACAGGCTGGACCGAGAGCGAGCTGGTCGGCCGCACCGCCCCCTTCCCCTACTGGCCGGAAGACGACCATGACCTGCTGGCCGCCCGCCTGGACGATGAACTGCACGGCCGGTCTGCACCGGGCGGTTTCGAGGTGCGCGTGCAGCGGCGGGACGGCAGCATCTTCGACGCCCGCATGTACGTCTCGCCCCTGATCGACGCCCATGGCGTGCAGACCGGCTGGATGACGTCGATGACAGACATCACGGAACCCAAACGCATCCGTGAGGAACTGTCGGCATCCTACGAGCGCTTCACCACCGTGCTGGAAAGCCTGGACGCCGCCGTCTCCGTCGCGCCGCTAGGGAGCGACGAGATCCTGTTTGCCAACAAGATGTACCGCCTCTGGTTCGGCACCCGCGGCCAGGGCCACCGCAAGCTGGTCGACTTGGCCGGCAACCAGCCCAGCCCCAGCCCCGATGACGGGGACGCCGTCGATTCGTTCGCCGGCATGCCGACCGACGCCCTGACCGATGCTGGAGCG
>SBFS01000239.1 GCA_006227825.1 Burkholderiales bacterium
CGCGGCCCCTGGCGCGGCCCCGAGGCCCGGGTCAAGCTGCCGGCCGGCGACGGCCCGGCGCTGGAGGAAGCCGTGCTCGATGCCCTGCAGGACCGGCGCGACGACGACCGGCTGCGGCTGGCGGTGGTGCTGCAGGCCGGGCCCCAGCAGGTGAAGGCGCGGCTGGCCAGCGGCGAGCTGGTGACCGTGCAGGGCGAGGGCCTGCGCCAGGCGCGGGCCGGCCTGCAGGCCAAGGCCCGCCCCGAGCACAAGGTCGACCGAGGCGCGGTGGTCCGGCTCACGCGCCAGGGCAAGGCCTGGGCCATCACCCAGTGGCCCGAGGCCGAAGCCGCGCTGGTGGCGCTGGACCCGGACACCGGCCGCGTGCGCGCGCTGGTGGGCAGCTTCGACTTCACCCGCCAGCCCTTCAACCACGTCACGCAGGCCTGGCGCCAGCCCGGCTCGGCCCTCAAGCCCCTGCTCTACTCGGCGGCGCTGGAGTCGCGCATCATGCCCGGCACCCGGGTGGACGACCGCCCCTTCACCGCGGCCAACGGCTGGAGCCCGGGCAACAGCGGCGGCCAGATGCTGGACGCGCCGGTGAGCGTGCGCGAGGCGCTGGCGCGTTCGAGCAACCTGGTGAGCGTGCGGCTGCTGCAGGAGTCGGGCACCGAGCGGGCCCGCCAGTGGCTCGGCCGCTTCGGGCTGGAGCCGCAACGCCAGCCGGACAACCTGACCCTGGCGCTGGGCACCGGCCAGGTCACGCCCATGCAGATGGCGCGCGCCTACGCCACGCTGGCCAACGGCGGCTGGCTGCCGGATGTGGTGGTGGTGGAGAAGATCATCGACGCCCAGGGACAGGTGCTGTTCGAGGCGCCACCGCCGGCGCTGCGCAGCGATGACAACCGCGCCATCGCAGCGCGCAACGCCTGGCTGAGCGCGGACATGCTGTCCGGGGTCACGCGCAGCGGCACCGCGGCCAGCGTGCAGCAGCGGCTGGAGCGGCCCGACCTCTACGGCAAGACCGGCACCACCGACAACGCCTTCGACGCCTGGTTCGCGGGTTTTCACCCGTCGCTGGCAGCGGTGGTGTGGGTCGGCCACGGCACGCCGCGCAGCCTGGGCCCGCAGGAGTCGGGCGCCCGCACGGCGCTGCCGATCTGGACCGACTTCATGGCCCGCGCGCTCAAGGGGGTGCCGGTGGCCTCGCCCGGGCCGCCGCCGGCCGGCCTGGCCCGCAGCGGCGAGGACTGGATCTACAGCGAATGGGCCGAGGGCGGCTGGATCACCGGCATCACGGACGAGCACGGCGTCGAACTGGCCGGCCCGCCGACCCTGATCGACTTCCTGCGCGAGCTGTTCAGGCCCTGAGCCCCTGAACGCCGGCGCTCAGCGGCGCAGCTTCGCGAGTTCGCCCTGGACTTCGTTCCACAGGTCCATGCCCACGTTGGTGGCAATGCTGGCGTTCACGCGTGTGAGGCGGGAACGCATGGCATCGGTGTCGGCAGGACTGAAGGTGGTGACCTGCATGCCTTTGGCCTTGAGCTGGGCCAGGGCCCTGGCGCCTTCCTCACGGGTGTCCTTGCGCTCGAAGTCGCGGCTCTTGACGGCGGCGTCCATCAGCACCTTCTTCTCGGCCGCCGACAGACGGTCCCAGTAGCGCTTGCTGACCAGCATGATCCAGGGGCTGTAGACGTGGTTGGTGACGGCCAGGTGCGGTTGCACCTCATAGAACTTGGACGACAGGATGGTGTTGAAGGGGTTCTCCTGGCCATCCACCGCCTTGGTTTCCAGGGCGGTGAACAGCTCGGAGAAGGCCATCGGCACCGCGTCGGCCCCCAGCGTGCGGAAGGTCTCGATGAACACCGGGTTCTGCATCACGCGCAGCTTGATGCCGGCAAAGTCGTCCACGCTCCTCACCGGCTTGCGGCTGTTGGTCAGGTTGCGGAAGCCGTTCTCCCAGTACACCAGGCCGACCAGGCCCTTCTCCTGCAGCTTGTCCATCACCTTCTGGCCGACCGGGCCGTCCAGGATGGCGTCCGCCTCTTTTTCGTTGTTGAACAGGAAGGGGGTGTCCCAGATGGCCATTTCCTTGGTGATGCCCACCAGGGTGGCGGTGGAGCCCACCATCATCTCCTGTGCACCACCGATCAGCGCCTGCTGCATCTGCACGTCCGAGCCCAGCGCCGCCGCTCCGATGGCCCTGATCTGCATCTTGCCGCCGGACAGCCGCGCGACCTCGTCGGCAAACACCTTGGCGGCGCGCCCCTGGTTCGACTGTTCGTTCAGGCCATAACCGAAGCGGATGATGCGGTTCTGGACATCCTGCTGCGCGTGGGCAATGCCGCCCGCCAGCGTGGCGACACCGACGCTCAGGGCGACAACCAGGTGTTTGAGGTTCATGACGATCTCCTTGGGTTGTGAAGGCGGCCTGCGCCGCACAGGGGGGAAAGAACGCGCGCTAGAACATGAGCCCGAGAGGCCCCAGCACGATCGACGGGAACAGAATCAGCAGGACCAGCATGCCGAAGTAGATGGCCAGGAAGGGCATGACCCCCTTGATGACCGGCTCCATGCGCAGCCGACCGACACCGGCCACCACATTCAGCACCGTGCCCACCGGGGGTGTGAGCAGCCCCAGGCAGCCGACAAAGATGAAGACGAAGCCGAAATACACCGGGTCCAGCCCGGCCTTGGCAGCCAGCGGCGCCAGCACGGGCGCCAGGATCAGGATGGTGGGTGTCAGGTCCATCACCATGCCCACGGCCAGCAGAAAGACACAGACCACCAGCATGAAGAGCATCGGGCTGCTCAGCAGCGGCCCCATCACGTCGGCAAGCTGGTTGGGCAGGTCGGCCAGCGTGATCATGTAGGAGGCCGCCATGGCCGCGCCGCACAGGAACATGACCACACCGGTGGTGCGGCTGGCGTCCACCAGCACGCGGTACAAGCGCGCCAGGTCCAGTTCGCGGTAGATGAACACCGCGACGAGCAGGGCGTACACCGCCGCCACCGCGGCGGCCTCGGTGGGAGTGAACAGGCCAAAACGCAGCCCGCCAATGATGATCACCGGCATCATCAGCGCCCACAGGCTGCGCACCAGCACCCGGCGCCGCTCGGGCCAGCCGGTCTTCTCGGCCACCGGCAAGGCATTGGCACCCGCAATGCGCCGCCACACCAGCACCAAAGCCGTGGCCATCATGACGCCAGGCACGATGCCGGCCATGAACAGCTTGCTGATCGAGGTGTTGGTGGTGACCCCGTAGATCACCATGGGCAGGGACGGCGGGATGATGGGCGCGATGATGCCGCCCGCGCCGATCAGGCCGGCGCTGTGGCCATCCGGGTAGTTCTGCTTGCGCATCATGGGCAGCAGCAACGTGGCCAGCGCGGCGGTGTCGGCAATGGCCGATCCGCTCATCGACGCCAGCAGCAGGGCCGCCGCAATCGCCACATAACCCAGCCCGCCCTGGACATGACCGACAAAGGCCCGGGCCAGCTCGATGATGCGGCGGCTCAGACCGCCGGCGTTCATCAGCTCACCGGCCAGGACGAAGAAAGGCACGGCCAGCAGCGGGAAGTTGTCGAAGCCGGCCTGGACGTTCTGCGCCAGCAGCTGGGCATCGAAAAAGTCGAGCTGCACCATCAGGGCCAGCGCGGTCAGCATCAGGGCAAACGCGATCGGCACGCCCACCGTCATGGTGGCAAAAAGCACCAGCAGGAAAAGAGCGATGGTCATGGCCGCTCCTCCGGCGTGCCTTCCAGCGGCGCCGGCCCAGACCTGGGCAGCCCTCCGGCTCGCCAGGCAGACCAGGCCTGGCCCGCCAGCAGCACCGCCATGGCAACACCCATGACGAAAATGCCGCCAGCGGTCAGCGCCAACGGATAGCCCATGACGGGGCTGCGGCTGTCCATGCCCACCAGCACCTGCTCCCAGGCCCCGGTGATCAGGTAATGGAGGACCAAGGCCATCAGGCCTCGCGAGATCCACCACAACACCACGGCAGGAACACCCTGGAGGCGGCTGGTGACCATGTCGAAGCCCAGGTGTTTGCCCTCCTGCAAGGCGAGCACCGCCGACACGCTGACCAGCCAGACAAAGAGCAGACGCGCCAGTTCCTCGGAAATCAGGATGCCCGTGCCCCAGCCGTAGCGCAGCACCACGTTGACGAAGATGACCACCAGCATCACCGTCATGCACAGGGCCATGAAGGCCTCCGCCAGATGCCTGAGCCAGTCATGCAGCCTCTTCATGAACGGACCTCCTCGCGGCGAGCCTGGCCCTGCAGCCAGCGGGTGGCCGCTGCGGTCAGTTCGTCCAGCGGGCTGGTGGCATCGAGCCGGAGCACACCCGGCTCGGCACTGGGGTCTTCCAGTGCCTTGAACTGGCTGTCAACCAGGCTGACAGGGAACAGGTGGGCAGGACGCGCAGCGACCCGCACCCGTGCCTGCTCGGGCGTCAGCGAAAGGAACACAAAACGCAGGTCGGGGATGACCTCCCTCAAGCGATCCCGGTAGCGCTGTCTCAACGCGGAGCAGGTCAGCACTGCCCCGGTTTTCGCATGCAGAAAGAGTTGCCCGGCCAGCATGTCGAGCCAGACGGCCCGGTCCTCGTCGGTCAGCGGAACACCGCTTTGCATCTTGATCCGGTTAGAAGTCGTATGAAAGTCATCGCCTTCGATCAAGGGAAGGCCCAGGGCCTGGGCGCAGGCCAGACCGAGGCTGGACTTGCCGCAACCGGCGACCCCCATGATCACCACGCAGCCCGAACTGTTCTCCGACGAGGTACTGGACATATGGTAGCGCTATCCAAAACAAGCCCAAAAATCGGTCGATCGCGACTCAGGAACCCTGTTCACAGCAGGTCCGCAAGGGATCCGCCGCGGTTGCCACGATCAACCGGTAGCGCTATCCTACGCCACCTTCCAACGGAAAACGTCAGGATTTACCCTTGTCCACCCCAGAACGGCGCCGACGCCCCAGCGGGCGCATCACCTTGCAGGATGTTGCCCGCCAGGCCGGGGTCAGCCCGATCACCGCTTCCCGGGCGCTGCGCGGTGAGCGCGGCGTGGCTGCGGAACTGGTCGAGCGGGTCAAGCAGGCCTCCGCAGCGCTGGGCTACGTGCCGGACCCCGCCGCCCGCGCCCTGGCGTCGCAGCGTGGCACCCAGGTGCCGGTGCTCATCCCATCGCTGACCAACGCGCTTTTTGTGGATCTGGTGGAGGCGGCCCATGCCGCTCTGGAGCCCCATGGCTACCAGTTGCTGATCGGCGTCACCCACTACGACCCGCTGGAAGAAGAGCAGCTGCTCAAGGGCTTTCTGGCCCACCGGCCCGCAGGGTTGCTGCTGACCGGGTTCGACCGGACGGAGGTCGCGCGGCGGCTGATCGAAACCAACCGGGTGCCTGTGGTCTACCTGATGGAGCTCAGCAGCGTGCCCGGCACCTACAGCGTGGGCTTCTCGCAGCGCGAGGCCGGCCAGGCCATCACGGCGCACCTCCTGTCGCGGGGCCGGCGCCGCATCGCCTTCGTGGCGGCCCAGCTCGACCCCCGGACCCTGCAGCGCGCCGAAGGCTATCGCCGTTGCCTGCGCCAGGCCGGCCTGTACGACCCGAGGCTCGAATGGCTCAGTGCCCAGCCCTCGTCGATGCGGCTGGGGGGCGAGTTGCTCAAAGAGCTGCTCGAGCGTCACCCGGACGTGGATGCGGTCTTCTTCTGCAACGACGACCTGGCCCAGGGCGGCCTGCTGCAGGCTTTGCGACTGGGCGTGGACGTGCCGGGGCGGGTGGCGGTGGCCGGCTTCAACGATCTGGCGGGCAGTGACCAGATGCTGCCGCCACTGACGACGGTGCGAACCCCGCGGCGCGAAATCGGCACCGAGGCGGCCCAGATGCTGCTGGGCGTGATGCGCGGCGAGACCATCGCGGAACCCTGCCGCGACCTCGGCTTCGAGCTGCTGGTGCGCGGCAGCACCTGAGCAG
>SBFS01000249.1 GCA_006227825.1 Burkholderiales bacterium
ATCTCCATGCTCAACGGACTGAGCTACGGCCTGCTCCTGTTCATGTTGAGCTCGGGCCTGACCCTCATCTTCAGCATGATGGGCGTGCTCAACTTCGCGCACGCCAGCTTCTACATGGTGGGTGCCTACCTGGGCTACACCCTGACGCAGGTCGTCGGCTTCTGGCCGGCCCTGTTCATCGCACCGGTCCTGGTCGGGCTGATGGGGGCTCTTTTCGAGCGGCTGAGCCTGCGCAAGGTCCACAAGTACGGTCATGTGCCCGAGCTGCTGGTCACCTTCGGCCTGTCCTACATCATTCTTGAGCTGGTGCAGCTGGTCTGGGGCCGCACGGCGGTGGAGTTCCGGCCCCCGGAGATCCTCCGCGGACCGGCCTTCACCCTCATCCACCATGCCGATGACAGCATGGGCTTTGCCTGGGGGGCGGCGCCACTGGAGGTCTGCAACGCGGCCGCCCAGAGCTTCTGTTCCCCGTTCCCGGCCACGCGCGCCTTCATGATGCTGGTGGCCGTGATCATGCTGGTCAGCGTCTGGCTGCTGCTCACGCGCACCCGCATCGGCCTGGTGATCCAGGCGGCACTGACCCACCCCGAAACCGTCGAGACGCTGGGCCACAACGTGCCGCGCGTGTTCATGCTGGTGTTCGGTGCCGGCACCGGCCTGGCGGGACTGGCCGGCGTGATCGGCGGCAGCACCTTCATCACCGAGCCGGCCATGGCGCTGACACTGGGCTCGCTGATCTTCGTGGTCGTGGTGGTCGGCGGCCTGGGCTCTCTCTCGGGCGCCTTCCTGGCCTCGCTGCTGATCGGGGTCATCCAGACCTTTGCCGTGGCGCTGGACCACTCCCTGATCGGCCTGATACAGGGCATGGGACTCGAGCTGTCCGAGAGCTGGCAGGAGAACAGTGTCCTGCGCCTGACGATTTCGCAGGTGGCGCCCATCCTGCCCTACCTGTTCCTCGTCCTGATCCTGATCTTCCGGCCCAAGGGCCTGCTCGGAACGCGGGAGACTTGACATGGCAGCGACACACTACCGTTTCAAGCCCTACAACGTCGGCCGCTGGGTCATCTGGACGCTCTTCGCGCTCGTGCTGCTGCTGGCACCCAAGGTGTTCACCAGCAACCTGTCGATCTCCATGCTGGCGCAGATGGGCATCGCCATCATCGCCTGCCTGTCCTACAACATGCTGCTGGGGCAGGGCGGCATGCTCAGCTTCGGCCACGCGGTATACACCGGGCTGGGCTCCTACATGGCCATCCATGCCCTGCTGCGGGTGTCCGAAGGCATGATGAACATGCCGGTCAGCCTGATTCCCATCGTCGGCGGGCTGGCCGGGCTGTTCTTTGCCATCCTGTTCGGCTATGTGACGACCAAGAAGGCCGGCACGACCTTTGCCATGATCACCCTCGGTGTCGGGGAGCTGGTGTTCGCCATGTCGCTGATGTTCTCCGAATTCTTCGGCGGCGAGGCCGGCATCACGGCCGACCGCGTGGTCGGTGAGCCGTTCATGGGCATCAGCTACGGGCCGAACATCCAGGTCTATTACCTGATCGCCGTCTACACCTTCATCTGTGTGGCGCTGATGTTCGCCTTCACCCGCACGCCGCTCGGCCGCATCCTCAACGCCGTGCGCGACAACCCGGAGCGGGTGGAGTTCATCGGCTACAACACCCAGATGGTGCGCTACCTGGCGTTCATCATCGCCGGCTTCTTCGCCGGTATCTCGGGTGGGCTGGCGGCCATCCAGTTCGAGATCGTCACCGCCGAAGTGGTGGGGCCGATCCGCTCGGGCGGCTACCTGCTGTTCACCTTCCTGGGCGGCGCCACCTTCTTCTTCGGCCCCATCATCGGGGGCGTGCTGATGGTGCTGGCCTTCGTGCTGTTCTCCGAGATCACCAAGGCCTGGCTGCTGTACCTCGGCCTGATCTTCCTGTTCATGGTGATGTACGCGCCCGGCGGCATCGCCAGCCTGATCATGATGAACCTGCGCGTGGCCGCCTTCGGGCGCCTGCGCGAGCTGTGGGTGAGTTATCTGGCCATGGCCGGCAGCGCCCTGGTCATGCTGGCCGGTGCGGGTGTCCTGATCGAGATGGTCTACCACCTTCAGCTGAGCACCGCCATGGGCGACACGGTGGATTTCCTGGGCGTGCCGCTGGACACCACAAGGGCCGACAGCTGGTTCGGTGGGGCCTTCGTGATGCTCACCGGACTGGGCATCTTCGAACTGGTGCGCCGCCGCTTCCTGCTCCACTGGTCCGAGATCCAGACCGACATCGAGAAAGAGATCAAGCGCCGGGAGACCGAATGAGCCACGTGCACCCCGAACCCACGCCGCAGGCGCGGCACTACGACGAGTCCATCAGCCATGTGGCGCCCGGTGGCTATGCGCTGGAGTTGCGCAACCTGCGCAAGAGCTTCGGCAAGACCGAGATCATCCGCGGCGTCGACCTCGCGGTGCGACGGGGCGAGCGCGTCGCCATCATCGGCCCCAACGGCGCCGGCAAGTCCACCCTGTTCAACCTGATCTCGGGCCGCTTTGCCCCGACCAGCGGCGAGGTGCTGCTCGAAGGCCAGCGCATCGACGGCAAGAAGCCCTACCAGATCAACCGCCTGGGTCTCTCGCGCAGCTTCCAGATCACCAACATCTTTCCCAAGCTCAGCGTGTTCGAGAACCTGCGCTGCGGGGTGCTCTGGAGCCTGGGCTACCGCTACACGCTGTTCCGCTTCCTGGCCGACCTGGACGACGCGAACGACCGGGCCGAGCAGCTCATGCACATGATCCGGCTGGACAAGAAACGCGACACCCTGGCCATGAACCTGACCTACGCGGAGCAGCGCGCGCTGGAGGTCGGCATCACCATCGGCGGCGGTGCCGGCGTCGTGCTGCTGGACGAGCCCACCGCCGGCATGAGCAAGAGCGAGACCGGCCGCTTCATCGACCTGATCCGGGAGGTCACGGTGGGCAAGACCCTGCTGACGGTGGAGCACGACATGGGCGTGGTCTTCGGCCTGGCCGACAAGATCGCGGTGGTCGTGTACGGCGAAGTCATCGCCTTCGACACCCCGGAGGCGGTGCGCGCCAACGCCCAGGTGCAGGAGGCCTATCTCGGCTCGGTGCTGGCCGACCAGCAGGCCGCGGGCCATTGAAGGAGGGTATGCCCATGCTCAGCGTCCGCAACCTGCATGCCTTCTACGGCAAGAGCCACGTCCTGCACGGGGTGTCATTCGGGGTCGGCAAGGGGGAGATCGTGGCCCTGCTCGGGCGCAACGGCTCGGGTCGCTCGACCACCGCCAAGGCCATCATGGGTCTGGTGGACGCCACCGGCGAAGTCGGCTGGCAGGGCAAGGAGATCCTGGGGAAGAAGCCCTTCGAGGTGGCCCACCTGGGCCTGGGCTACGTCCCCGAGAACCGGGACATCTTTCCCAAGCTCACGGTGCACCAGAACCTGTTGCTGGGCCTCAAGGGCAGTGGCAAGGGCAGCCGCTGGAGCTTCGACGACATGTACGGGATGTTCCCCCGCCTGAAGGAGCGACAGCATACCGAGGCCGGTGTGCTGTCGGGGGGCGAGCAGCAGATGCTCACCCTGTGCCGGACCCTCATGGGCGACCCCGACCTGATCATCATCGACGAGCCGACCGAGGGGCTGGCCCCCAAGATCGTCGAGCTGGTCGCCCAATACCTGCAGCAGCTCAAGGCGCGCGGCGTGTCGGTGCTGCTGATCGAGCAGAAGCTGACCATTGCGCTGAGCATCTCCGACCGGGTCCTGGTGATGGGGCACGGCAGCATCGTCTTCGAGGGCACGCCGCAGAGCCTGCGTGCCGATCCGTACACCAGAAAAGAGTGGCTTGAGGTCTGACTCTCTGGTGACAGCCGGCGCTTGCCGCGCCGCGTCGACACCCTAAAATAGAACGATCGTTCGTTTTTTGGTCTTCCGCATCACACAGAGGAGCATCCATGACCGCTGAGTACCAGGTCCACGGCGACGTGGCCGTCATCACGCTGAACAACCCGCCGGTCAACGGACTGGGCCTGTCCACCCGCCAGGCCATCGTCGACGGGCTGGAGAAGGCCGAGAACGATGCGTCCGTGCGGGCCATCGTGCTCACCGGCGCCGGAAAGGCCTTTTCCGGCGGCGCCGACATCCGCGAGTTCGGCACCCCCAAGGCGGTGCAGGAGCCCAACCTGCTGTCGGTCATCCTGCGGGTGGAGAACACCACCAAGCCGGTCATCGCCGCCATCCACAGCGTCTGCATGGGCGGCGGGCTTGAGCTGGCCCTCGGTGCCCACTACCGCATCGCCGCCCCGGGCTGCAATGTGGCCCTGCCCGAGGTCAAGCTGGGTCTCATCCCCGGCGCGGGCGGCACCCAGCGCCTGCCCCGTGTGCTGGGTGTGGAGGCCGCGCTGAACATGATCGTCAGCGGCGAGCCGGTCAAGAGCGAGATGCTGGCGCAACTGCCCGGCCAGAAGCTGTTCGACAAGCTGGCAGCCTCGCCCGAGTCGCTGGCCGAGGAGGCCCTGGCCTTCGCCCGGGAGATGGCGGCCAGGCATGCCGACGGCTCGCCCTTCCCGCTGGTGCGCAACCTGCCCTGCAAGCACAAGGACGGCGACGCCTACTTCCAGTTCGCGCGCAACATGGTCAAGGGCATGAGCAAGAACTTCCCGGCGCCCGCCAAGTGCGTGGACGCCGTGGAGGCCGCCACGAAGAAGAAGTTCGCCGACGGCATGGCCTTCGAGCGCGAGATCTTCATCAACCTGATGTGGACGGCCGAGTGCCGCTCGCTGCGCCACCTGTTCATGGCCGAGCGCGCCGCCAGCAAGATTCCGGACGTGCCGGAAGACACGCCGCAGCGCAAGATCGGCAAGGTCGCCGTCATCGGTGCCGGCACCATGGGGGGCGGCATCAGCATGAATTTCCTCAACGCCGGCATCCCGGTGACCATCCTGGAGATGAAGCAGGAGGCGCTCGACCGTGGCGTGGGCGTCATGCGGGGCAACTACGAGGCCCAGGTGAGGAAAGGCAAGCTCAAGCAGGACAAGCTGGACCAGCGCATGGCCCTGCTGAGCACGACGCTGAGCTACGACGACATCAGGGACGCCGACCTGGTGATCGAAGCGGTGTTCGAGGACATGGGCGTCAAGGAGACCGTGTTCAGGAAGCTGGATGAAGTGATGAAGCCCGGGGCGATCCTGGCGTCCAACACCTCGACGCTGGACGTCAACAAGATTGCAAACTTCACCAAGCGTCCGCAGGACGTGGTGGGCCTGCACTTCTTCAGCCCGGCCAACGTCATGAAGCTGCTGGAGGTGGTGCGTGGTGACGCGACCGCCAAGGACGTGATGGCCACGGTGATGACCATCGCCAAAAAGATCAAGAAGGTTGCCGTCGTCTCCGGCGTCTGCGACGGCTTCATCGGCAACCGCATGATCGAGCAGTACGGCCGCCAGGGCGGCTTCCTGCTGGACGAAGGCTGCACCCCGGAGCAGGTGGACAGGGCGATCGAGAAGTTCGGCTTTGCCATGGGTCCGTTCCGCATGGGCGACCTGGCGGGCAACGACATCGGCTGGGCCATCCGCAAGCGCCGCTACGTCGAGAAGCCGGACATGAAGTACAGCAAGACCGCCGACCTGCTGTGCGAGAAGGGCCGTTTCGGCCAGAAGGTGGGCAAGGGCTGGTACGACTATGTGCCGGGCAAGCGCGATGCCATCCCCAATGCCGAGGTCGTGCAGATGATCGAGGAGCACCGCAAGGCCCTGGGCATCACGCCGCGCAAGATCTCCGACGAGGAGATCGTGCAGCGCCTGGTCTTCAGCCTGGTCAACGAGGCCGCCCACATCCTGGAAGAGGGCATTGCCAACAAGGCCAGCGACATCGACGTGGTCTACATCTTCGGCTACGGCTTCCCGGTGCACCGCGGCGGCCCGCTGAACTACGCCAACGAGGTCGG
>SBFS01000149.1 GCA_006227825.1 Burkholderiales bacterium
TCGGTGACAGCGAATTCGACCCAGGCCCGGCCGCGCTCGCCGCCCTGCGGCCGGGCCGACGGGCCGACATCGATGCCCAGCACGCGAAGACCCGATGCCATCGGGGGCTCCCCGACCGGCATCGCCTGCATGCCGTTGCGGGCCAGGTTCAGCAGCACCTGCTCGATCATGGTGCGGTCGCACACCACCGCCGGACACCCCGGCGCGACACGCAGCTGCAGCCGGATGCCCTGCTTCTTGGCCTGCAGGTCCAGCAGCGGCCGGATGGCCTCGATCAGGTCGGAGGGGTTGACGGCTTCGCGCACCTGGTCGCGCCGGCGCACGAAATCGGCCACGCTCTTGATCACCCGGCCGGCGCGGTCGGCCTGCTCGGCGATGCGGCGCATGGCCTGCCGGATATCGCCCTGGGGCAGCGCAGCGGGTTGATCCAGCAGGTTGAGGCTGCCCGTGGCGTAGCTGGAGATGGCGGCCAGCGGCTGGTTGAGCTCGTGGCTGAGCAGCGACGCCATCTCGCCCATGGTGGCCAGACGGGCCGTGGCCTGCAGGCGTTCCTGTGAAGCCCGGTTGAGCTCCTCGATGCGGCGCTGCTCGGTCAGGTCGAGGATGGCGCCCATGAAGCCGGTCTGCACACCCTGCGCATCCATCAGAGGCGCCTCGATGATGAGCACCGGGAAACGCGTGCCGTCCCGGCGCTGGAACACCGACTCGTAGCCCTCCCGCGGCAGGGTCTGCCCGGCCAGGCGCACCGCCTGGCGCTGCCCGTACTCGTCGGCCAGCTCGGTGGGCCACCAGGGAAAGGGCACGCCGGCACCCACCAGCTCCTCGGCCCGGTAGCCGACCATCTGGCAGAACGCCGGGTTCACGTAGGTGATCCTGCCCTGCATGTCGCGCGCGCGCAGACCGGTCACCAGCGAGTTCTCCATCGCCTGCCGGAACGCCAGCGCATCGGCCAGCTCGTGCTCGGCCTGCTGACGGCGCCGCATGTCGCGTCCGAGCAGCACGAGCACGGCCAGCAGCGACAGGGACAGGGCGCCGACGACCGCCGTCAGCAGGTTGGGAAACAGGCCGATGAACCCGCTGCCGACGATGCGCGGCCCCTCCAGGCGGAGCATGAGTGTGTGGCCCGGCAGGTCGAGCACGGCGCTGGCCCGCTGCAGGCGGCGCAGGTCGGACACGCTGCCATGCATCGCCAGCCGGGTCCCGTCGGGCTCGGTGAAGGCCAGCGAGCGGCCCCGAAGGCGTTCGCGGTCGGTCAGTTCGGTCAGCAGCCCGGGCAGCGAGTAGGTGACCACCAGAAAGCCGCTGGATTCGCCCGCCCGTGCCACCGGCAGGCACATGTCCATGAGTTCGTAACCCGTCCCGTCCCCCAGGGGCCAGAAGTAGCTGGGCGAGAACGCCGGCCCCGACAGGCGTCTTGCGGTTTCGCAGGCCTGGCGCATCTGCACCAGAGACTGGTTCCGCCCCATGGCACTGAACAGGTCGCCGACATAGGCACTGTCCCGGGACGCCAGCAACCGCCGCGCGGGGTCCCGCCACTCCAGCCGGACCATCTCGCGGTGGCGCTGCAGCACCTCCGCCGCGCTGCCGATCCACGATCCCGGTGTCGGTGCGATGCTGTGCAGGGACTGCAGCGTCTGGACGTTGCGGAACAGGGCACTGCGCATGTCGGTGGCCAGCGCCTCGGCGTCGCGCTCCAGCGCCGCCTGGTCGCGCCCCTCTTCATAGGCCGCGGCCAGGAAGACCAGCACACCCAGCAGGGGGCCCACCAGGAGCAGCAGCGCACCCCAGAGCCACCAGCGGTGCGACCGCAAGGGGCTGAGGCCGCCGGTCGCCGGCGCCGGGCTGGATGGAGCGCCCACGCCCGCTCAGAGCCGCCGGTGCTGCAGCGACGGCAGCTGCTGCCGAACCTCGCGCAGGCGCTGGTGGTCGAGTTCGGCGATCACGACACCTGGTCCGCTGGCCTGCATCGCCAGCACTTCGCCCCAGGGGTCGATGACCATGCTGTGGCCCCAGGTGCGACGGCCATTTTCGTGGCTGCCCCCCTGGGCGCTGGCGATCACGAACGCCTGGTTCTCGATCGCACGGGCGCGCAGCAGCACCTCCCAGTGCGCCTGCCCGGTGGTGAAGGTGAACGCGGCGGGCACCAGCAGGATGTCCGCGGCCAGCAGCCGGTACAGCTCGGCAAAGCGCAGGTCGTAGCAGACGCTCTGGCCGACCCGCCAGACCTGGCCGTCCGCAGCGCTGCAGTCGAAGGTGGTCGGCGTATCTCCCGCCCGCAGCACGGCAGCCTCGTCGTAGCGCTCGCGGCCGTTGTCGTAGCGGAACAGGTGGATCTTGTCGTAACGGGCCACCTGGCGCCCGTCGGGGCCGAAGGCCAGCGAGGCATTGGCCGCCTGGCGCGGGTCGTCGGTGGCCATCGGCAGTGTGCCGCCGACGATCCAGAGGCCCAGCTCGCGTGCAGCGGCGGACAGGAAGTCCTGCACCGCGCCCTGGCCCGGCGCCTCGGCGATGACCAGCTTGTCTTCGTCCTTGTGGCCCATGAGGCAGAAATACTCGGGCAGGACCGCCAGTTCGGCACCACACGCGGCCGCCTGCCGCAGCAGGCCCAGCGCCTCCCGGAGGTTGGCATCGAGGCTGACACCGGCGACCATCTGGATGGCGGCGACTTTCATGGCATCTCCTTGGACAGGGTGGACGGGACGGAGCGCACCGAATTTACTCCACCGGTGCCGCCACCGGCGGCGCGGTGCCCCCTTCACCGGCCGGCAAGGCGGGGGGTGGCGCGCGCTGCACCTTCTCGACCAGAGGGTCGGCCCAGGTCCCGCTGATGCGGAACTCCTGGGTGTTGGCGGCCTGCAGCGGCTGGCTCAGCAGGAACTGGGCCACGAAGCTGCCGATGCCGACCACGGGGTTGATGGCGGTGGCGATCAGGGAGGCCGTGCCGGCATTGATCTCGGGCACCACCACCACCTTGAGGTCCTGCGTCTCGCGGGCGATGTCGGCTTGCCCCTCGAGAAGCACCGCCGCGTTCACGCCCTTCATCTGCAGGTTGTTGGTCGACATCACCCCCTGCTCGATGCGCGCGTCGCCGCGCACGAAGTCAAAGGCAAACCCCTCGGAAAAGACATCCCGGAAGTCCAGTGCCAGGCGGCGGGGCAGGGCCTGCAGGTTGAGCACGCCCAGCAAGCGGGCCGCACCGGGATCGACCTTGAGGAACTGCCCGCGGGCGATGTCGGCGTAGATCTGGCCCTCCAGGCTGGCGTGATCCAGCGCCAGCGGCGAGCCGCCCCAGCCGATGCGGCCGCCGAGATGACCTTGTCCGCCACGCACCACGCCCGGCTGACCGAAACGCTCCAGAAGCCGCCCCGAGTCGTCGATGTCCAGACGGAAGGTCAGCCCGGTGGTGCGGGCCTCGTCCGCCCGCGCACCGGCCGGACGCGCCCAGCTGCCGCTCGCCTCGAGCCGCGCTTCGGGCACGTTCAGGCGCAAGTGCTCGAGGCGCCAGTCGCGCTCGCGCTGGTTGCCCTGGTGGCTGGCCCGCAACTCCAGCCGACCG
Organism: Burkholderiales bacterium; assembly: GCA_006227825.1. Taxonomy (GTDB): domain Bacteria; phylum Pseudomonadota; class Gammaproteobacteria; order Burkholderiales; family Burkholderiaceae_C; genus Hydrogenophaga. The sequence goes on from SBFS01000149.1 coordinate 3,557, forward strand.
AGGTTGAACCCCCTGAGGATGAAGTCCCCGACCTCGATGTCCAGGGCCGGCACGCTGGTCGTCTCCTGCAGCAGTTCCTCCACATCCGTGGCCACGGTCGAAGGCAGGTCCAGTCGCGACAGACGGGCAAAAACCCGGCCTGCGCCCTGGCGGTCCGGCAGACGGTAGGCCACATAGCCGCCAAGCTGGTCCGCGCTGACGTTGACACGCCATTCGTCCCCCTGGCGGGATCCGCCGGCCACCACCTGGCTGAAGACGCGCCCGCCCAGGAGGAGCCGGTCGGCCCGCACGCCCAGCGTCGTCGGCAGGTAGTCCAGGCGCTGGTCGGCCACGGCCTCCTGGCCGGGTGCCACCACCGCCGATGTGTCGGCAAACGCCCGCTGCCAGGCGTCCGCGTCGATCTGCGGCGCGCGGATGTTGGCCTGCACCCCCTGGAACGGCAGGGCGAGCGCCTCACCGGCTTCCAGGCCGATGCCGATGCGTCCGCGCAGGACCCGCGGGCCGCCGTCACCGAGACTGCGCTCGTAGGCCAGCGAGACCAGCGGCTGCGCGGGCGGCCCGAGATCGATCGCCAGCCGGTCGGTTTCCGCCACCTGACCGACGATCACGCCGGCGGTGTTCTCGTAGCGCAGCGCCAGCGCCTGCTCGGCCGTCTTGTCCAGCGGGGCGGGCAGGTCCAGCGCCAGTCCGCGCAGGTCGCTGCGCACGCGCAGCTCGGGCAGGCCGCCACGGAACTGCAGGTCCGCGCTGTAGCTGGTGGCGCCGGCCGCCCGCTGGAACAGCCGCGACACCAGACCGAGATCACCGTCGCGCAGGCCTTCGGCGGTGGCGGTGCCGCGGCCGGTGAAGCGCATGCGCGCGGCGGTCGCATCCTGGCCCGGCGGCCCGAGACCGCCCTCGAAGCGCAGCTCGCCGCCATACACCTGGGCCCGCGCCTCCCGCACCTGGAAGCCCGATTCGCTGAACACCAGCAGGCCAGTGGCCTGTCGCAGCTCCGGCGTCCCGTCCTGGATGCGCAGGTCGTTGCCCGGGAAACGCAGCTGCCCGTCGATGCGCACGGCGTGCATGTCGTAGAGCGGCAGGGCCAGCTTCAGGTCGAGGCGGGCCTGCCCGTTCATGCGCGAGCCGGCCAGGGCGCCGGAGAGAAAGCCGTCCACCGGTGATCGCTGGACGTAGCCCAGCATCCCCGCCGCGGCGCCACTGGCCTGGGTGCTGACCTCCAGCACCGAACGCTCGGTCAGGTCATCGATGCGCACCTCGCCGGCGCTCAGCCTCACATCGGGCGCTCCTTCCACCGCGGCCCGCAGGTTCCACACCCGCATCGAGTGCCGGTCGAGCAGGAACTCGCCCGAGGCCTGGCGCAGCTGCGGCCAGCGCCGCTCGCCATCACCCTGCAGGTAGGTCGGCACGTAGTCGAAGTCCAGGTCCTGGAAGCGGGCGCCGATGCGGAAGGCGTGGTCCGGTCCTTCGGGGACCATGGGCATGTCCCAGATGTCGCCCTGGATGCGGAAGCTCACCTCGGTCGGACCGGCGGAACGGATGGCCTCGCGCAGGTAGCGCCGCACCCCCGGGTCCACCGTGAGCGGGAGGTAACGGTGGACCCGGGTCCCGTCGGCCCGGCTCAGGCTGGCTTCCAGGTCGAGCAGGCCCGGAAAGCGGGAGCCGCCCGGACTGACGGCCGGATCGGCGGTGCGCCAGCGCACACGCGCCCGGCCGTTCGCATCCTCGCTCTGCAGGGTCACCTCCTCCAGGTCCACCTCGATGCGCTCACCCTGCAGCCGCCAGCGCGCCTCGGTCTCGAGCCGCCGCATGGGCAGGACCGGGTCCTCGAACACGTCGGGCAGCTCGAGATGGCCATCGGCGATCCGGACCCGGGCCCGGCCGCCATCCTGATCGAACTCGAACTCGATGCCGGCACCCGAAATGCCGGGCCGCCCGGGCAGCGGATAGCGCCCCGACAAGGAAAGCCGGCCACTGGGCGCGCCGCGCAGGCTCAGGTCCTGCACCGCGCCCCGCGCACGGAAGCGGCCTTCTCCGAAGGCTTCCAGCGGCGCCTGCGGGGAATCGGCCTGCCAGCTCGCCTCCAGGTCCGTGACCAGACCCCGTGGCTGCAGGCTCTCGAGCCAGCCGTGCAGGGTGCGGCCCAGCGGCAGGCTCGCTGCCACCGCACCCAGCGCACCGAGGTCGATGCGCTCGGCCGTCAGCGTGGCCGAGGCGGGGCGTGCGCCGCGCGCCGTTTCGTGGCCGACCCGGATGACACCGCCGGGCCATTCGTGTCCGGCCCGGCTGCGAAAGCGCAGGTCATCGCTGCTGAAGCCGAACCCGTCGGCACTCCAGCGCACGCCCATGCGCCCCTGCAGGCCCACCAGGTCGAGCTCGGGAAGCTCCGCTCCCAGGCGGGTGCGCACGTCCGCGAGGTCCAGGTCGGCCGTCACCGCGTCGATCTCGCCGCGCCGCACATCGGCCCAGGCCTGCACACGGCCCTGCCCCCCCAGCACCTCGATGTCCCATTGCGAGAGGTCGACGTGCCGGCGCAGCCGTTGCACGTCCACACGCGGGAACTGCCCATACAGCTCACCGCTCCAGGTGCGCCAGTCCGGCAGGGGCGCCGCCGTCTGGTCGCGCGAGAAGTCCAGCAGGGGCTCGCGCAGGCGGGCCCGCAGGCTGAACCGATCCCCCCAGTCGGGAGGCGGCGTGGCATCGAGCCGGAACTCGTGCAGCCGGCCCCGGTTGCGCACCACCAGATCCAGCGCCTCCAGCGCCAGGGAACCCTCGTCGCGCAGCTCGTCGGTCCAGCGCACCGTGCCTTGGCGAATGACGAATTCCGGCTGGTCGAAGAACCAGTCCGACGACTGCCCATGGTCGCCCTGCGCCCCGCCGAGGTCCAGGCCAGCGACCTGAAGCCGGCCCTGCGCCGTCCGCCTGACGTCCAGCACGGGCGACTCGATCACGATCTGGTCGACACCCAGCCGCCACAGCGAGGTGACGGAGATGGCCACCCGCACCCTGGGCAGCAGCAGGGCTTCCTGGCCACGGGGATCGAACAGCCGGACCTGGCGCAGCTCGATGACCGGCACCAGCGCAGGCAGCAGGCTGCGCCCGCCCGGGGACGACTCGGCCTGCAGTTCGCCGATGCTCACCGGCATACCCACACCGGCGCTGACCCAACGTTCCACGTCGGGACGCCAATCGCCGATTCGCGGCACAATCCACAGATGGAGGGCACCCCAGCTGAGGGCGAACAGTCCCCAGGCGGCCAACACGACCCACAGCAGCAGGCGGGTGGCCACCGAAAGGAATCTGAGCGTTCGCGTGGCAGTTGCGATCGGCGCCGGGCTTTGTTTCATGTCCAATTCAAATTATGACGGCCAGCCACGGGAACAGTTCCACCGGCCTTGAGCCCGCAACAACCGGCGCGACAGCGTGCCCCACGACCGACCCGGCGGCGTGCCGGGCCGACCACTCCCGATTCGTGCAGCGCATCCGCCGGCGTTACGGACGGGAGCTGGACTGCCTGCCCCCGGGCACGCCGGCCCGCGCATCCATGCTGGCCTGCCTGCAGCGGCTGCGCGAGCAGGGACTGGCCGAACCGGCTGCCCTGCGGGTCCTGCGGCAACTGGTGATGGAGCGCTTGGCGGTGATCGACTGCGAGCAGGGCGCTCCGCTGGCGGACGTCACGCGCGCCGTCACCGAGCTGGCCGAACTGGCCCTGGACATCGCCTGCGGGCTGGCCTTTGCCCATCTCGATGCCCTGCACGGCGAGCCCCTGTGCACCGGCCCGGACGGGCAGGCCCGCCGGTCCCTGCTGTGGGTCGTCGGCATGGGCAAGCTCGGGGCCCGCGAGCTCAACGTCTCCAGCGACATCGACCTGATCTACGTCTATGACCACGACGGAGAGACGGCCGGCAACAGCGAGGGCCGCAACCGCATCAGCAACCACGAATACTTCGCCAAGGCGGTCAAGCACATCTACAACACGGTCGGCGAGACCACCGAGCACGGCCAGGTGTTCCGCGTCGACCTGGCGCTGCGGCCCAACGGCAACTCCGGCCCCCCGGCGGTCTCGCTCGGGGCGCTGGAGGAGTACTTCCTGGTGCAGGGGCGCGAGTGGGAGCGGTTCGCCTGGCTCAAGAGCCGGGTGATCGCGCCGCGGGCCGCCGTCGCAGACGGCAGCGCCAACGCACTGCGCGGCCCGGTGCTGCCGTTCGTGTTCCGCCGCTACCTGGACTACAACGTCTTCGACTCGCTGCGCACGCTGCACCGGCAGATCCGCGACCACGCGGCCAAGCGGGCGGCCGGCAACCCGGGACGGGCCAACGACGTCAAGCTCTCGCGCGGCGGCATCCGCGAGATCGAGTTCACCGTGCAGCTCCTGCAGGTCGTGCGCGGCGGCCAGTTTCCGGAGCTGCGCACGCGGCCGACGCTGGACGCGCTGCAGCGCCTGTGCAAAGCCGGCCTGATGCCCGACGAAACCGCTCACGCGCTGGCCCGCGCCTACGACTTCCTGCGCCGCGTCGAGCACCGCATCCAGTACCTGGACGACCAGCAGACCCACCTCATGCCCACGCGGGACGACGACCTGGCCTGGATCGCCTCCTCCATGGGCTACCCTGACCTGTGCGCCTTCCTGCGCGAGTTCGACACCCACCGCGAGACCGTGGCGCACGAGTTCGACATCCTGCTCGGCGGACCGGGCAACGGCTGCAATGGCAAGGGCTGCAACGGCCGCAACGGGCGCAGCGCGGTGCAGGACCTGCAGGGCGTGCTGGACCAGTTGCCCCCAGCGTTCGCTGCCAAGGTGGCGCAATGGTGCGAGCATCCCCGGGTGCTGGCGCTGCGCGAGGACGCGCGCCTGCGGCTGGTGCGCCTGGTCGAGCGCACCGGCGCCTGGCTGGAGGAGGGCCGGGTCAGCGAGGCCGGGGCGCTGCGCCTGGCCGACTGGATTGAGCCGCTGCTGCGGCGCGAGAGCTACCTGGCCCTGCTGCAGGAGCGTCCATCCGTGCACGAGCGGCTGCTGCGCCTGCTGGGTGCGGCCAGGTGGCCCGCCCGCTACCTCCAGCGCCACCCCGGCGTGATCGACGAGCTGGCCAGCCGCCAGCTGCTGGACGAGCGCTTCGACCCCGACCAGTTCGAGCGCGAACTGGAGGACCGGCGTGCCGCCCTGCAATCCACCGGCGAGGACGACGAGGAGGAGCTGCTCAACCTGCTGCGCCGTGCCCACCATGCGGAGGTGTTCCGCACCCTGGCCCGGGACCTCGAAGGGGTGCTGACGGTCGAACAGGTCGCCGACGACCTGTCGGCGCTGGCCGACGCGGTGCTGCGGGTGACGGCGCGCTGGTGCTGGAACCGGCTCAGGAGCCGGCACCGCGAGTCGCCCGCCTTCGCCATCATCGGCTACGGCAAGCTCGGCGGCAAGGAGCTGGGCTACGGCTCCGACCTGGACATCGTGTTCGTCTACGAGGACGAGCACGACAGCGCGCCGGAAACCTACGCTGCCTTCGTGCGCAAGCTGATCAACTGGCTGACGGTCAAGACCGGCGAGGGTGACCTGTTCGAAATCGACACCGCGCTGCGGCCCAACGGCAACTCCGGCCTGCTGGTCTCGAGCTTCACCGCCTACGAGAACTACCAGCGCGGGCGGGGCAGCAACACCGCCTGGACCTGGGAGCACCAGGCCATGACCCGGGCCCGCTTCGTGATGGGCTACCCCGCGCTGCATGAGCGCTTCGACCAGATACGCGAGGCGGTCATCACGGCCGAGCGGGATCACGCGGCGCTGCTGCAGGAGATCGTCTCGATGCGCGAGCGGGTGCGCCAGGCCCATCCGGTGCCGGCCGGCGTGTTCGACGTCAAGCACAGCCCCGGCGGCATGGTCGATGTCGAGTTCGTGGTGCAGTACCTGGTCCTCAGCGAGGCGCGCCGGCACCCGCAGCTGCGCGCCAACAGCGGCAACATCAGCCTGTTGCAGCGCGCCGAGGCGGCCGGCCTGCTGCCCCCGGGCGTGGGCGAGGCCGCGGCGGTCGCGTACCGGCAGCTCAGGCTGATCCAGCACCGGGCCCGGCTGGACGAAGCGCCGACCCAGGTGGAGCCGTCCTCGGTGGCCGAGGCGTCGCAGGCGGTGCAGATGCTCTGGCAACACGTGCTCGGTCCGCGGCATCCCGAGACACAGCCATGAAACGGGGCGGCGGCTGGCTGCTTCTGTGCGTGGTGCACGGCGCGGCCAGCATGCTCATGTGGTGGATGGGTGAGCAGCAGGTGCGTCTGTTCACCTGGCAGGCCGATACGTGGATGCTCAGGCCCTGGACCCTGTGGACCAGCGCCTGGGTGCATGTGAACACGCCGCACCTGATCACCAACCAGATCGCGCTCGGCTTCCTCACCGGCCTGGCCTGGCTGCTGCGTCCCGACCTCCGGGCCGCCCTGGCCTGGCTGCTGACCTGGCCGCTGCTGCAGCTCAGTCTGGTTCTCTGGCCGCAGGTGGGCTACTCGGTCGGTCTGTCCGGCCTGCTCCACGCCGGCGCCATGATCATGGCCCTGCAGCTGGTGCTGGGCCGCATCCATGCACACAAGGCGCAGCGCTGGGGCCTGATGCTGGTCGCCGGCCTGCTCACCAAACTCGTGCTCGAGCGCGCGTGGTTCTACCCGGTGGTCTGGGACCCCGGCAGCGACCGCTCGGTGGTGCAGGCGGCCCACCTGTGCGGAGCCGCCTGGGGCGCGCTGCTGACGCTTGTGCTGGACCTCAGCCGGCGGCGCCCGGTGCCGCCGCGCTGACGGCCAGGGACTTGCGGAAGCGGTTGAGTTCCTGCACGGTCTTGAAGCTCTGGTCCATGAGCAGGCTCATGTTGTGCAGGATGCGGTCGACCACCTTGGTCTCCCACACGGCGTCGAAATCGATCTGCTTGTCCAGCCAGTGCTCGAGCCACTCGGGGTTGGGCAGGCGGCTCTGGATGGTGTCGCGCGGAAACAGGGCCTTGTTGACGTGCAGGTTGGTCGGGTGCAGCGCCTGCGCGGTGCGGCGCGCACTGGCCATGAGCACGCCCACCTTGGCGAAGGCGGCCCTGGCCTCGTCCCCGAAGCGCCCGATGGCCCGCTTCATGTAACGCAGGTAGGCGCCGCCGTGGCGCGCCTCGTCCTGGCTCAGCGTCTGGTAGATGTGCTTGATGACCGGCTCGGTGTGCCACTCGCTGGCCCGGCGGTACCAGTGGTTCAGCCGGATCTCGCCGCAGAAATGCAGCATCAGCGTCTCCAGCGCCGGGGCCGGGTCGAACTCGAAGCGGATGGCGTGCAGCTCCTGCTCGGTCGGCACCAGTTCGGGGCGGAAGCGTCGCAGGTATTCCATCAGGACCAGCGAGTGCTTCTGCTCCTCGAAGAACCAGATCGACATGAAGGCCGAGAAGTCGGAGTCGTCGCGGTTGTCACGCAGGAACATCTCGGTGGCCGGCAGCGCCGCCCACTCGGTGATCGCGTTCATCTTGATCGTCTGCGCCTGCTCGTCGCTGAGCAGCTTGGCGTCGAAGCGGTCCCACGGAATGTCCTTGTCCATGTCCCAGCGGACGGATTCGAGTTGCTTGAAGAGTTCGGGATAGAGCATGTCAGGATGTCGCAGTCCGGCCGGGTTCGGCAAGTTGGGCGGATTGTAGGCTCGGCACCGAAAAAGCCTTACAAATCATTCAGTTTCTCAAGGATATCGGCAGCCTGCAGGCGCAGCGCATGCCGCTCGTCGGACCCCAGCCGCTGCAGGTTGCGCACCATGAGCGCGGTGCGCGGGTTGCCCGCCAGCGCCTGCTCGTGCCGGTCCAGGAAGGCCCAGTAGAGCACGGTGAACGGGCAGGCCAGCGGCCCCGACCGCTCGGCCGGCCGGTACCGGCAGCCCCGGCAGTGGTTGCTCATGCGGTCGATGTACTGGCCACTGGCCACATAGGGCTTGCTGGTGAACCGCCCCCCGTCGGCGTACAGCGCCATGCCGGCGACATTGGGCAGCTCCACCCATTCGATGGCGTCGACATAGACGGCCAGGTACCAGTCGGCCACCTGGCGCGGGTCGATCCCCGAGAGCAGCGCGAACTGGCCGGTGAGCATCAGCCGCTGGATGTGGTGTGCGTAGCCAAGACGCAGGGTCTGGCCGATGGCATCGCGCAGGCAGGCCATTCGGGTCTGCCCGGTCCAGTACCAGGCCGGCAGCGGTCGGGCGTGCCCGAAATGGTTGGCCTCGGCCAGACCGGGCATCTGCTGCCAGTAGACACCCCGTATGAACTCGCGCCAGCCCAGCACCTGGCGGATGAAACCTTCCACGCTGGCCAGCGGCAGCACCTGAGGGCCGCGCGCCCGGTACGCCGCCTCGACCGCCCCGATCACCTCCCGGGGGTGGATCAGGTGCAGGTTCAGCGCCACCGAGAGCAGCGAGTGCCAGCCAAAGGGCGTCTCGCCCCACATGGCATCCTGGTAGGGCCCGAAGCCGACCAGGCGCTCGTCGATGAAGTGGCCCAGCGCCTGCAGGCCCTGCTCCCGGGTGACGGGCCAGGCGAACCCGTCCAGGGAACCCGGATGGCCGGAGAAGCGGTGCTCCACCAGCGTCAGCACTTCGCGGGTGATGGCATCGGGCTCGAAGCGCGCCGGCACCGGAATCGAGCCCGGTCCGGCCTTCGGATAGGCCTTGCGGTTGTCCGCATCGTAGTTCCAGCTGCCTCCCAGAGGCTGGTCGCCGTCCATCAGCACCCGGTGCTCGCGCCGCATCTGGCGGTAGAAATGCTCCATCCGCCATTCACGGCGGCCACGGGTCCAGCGGGCAAACGCTTCCCGGCTGCAGAGGAAGTGGCTGTCGGCATGCCAGGTGAGCGCAACGCCGGCAGCGGCGGCGCTGGCCTCGATGTCCCGCTGCAGGCGCCATTCGCCCGCCTCGCACACGTGAAACGACCCGGGCGCCAAGGCTTTGAGCTCGCGCTCCAGGCGCTGCGCCAGGCTTTGCAGTCCGGCCGCCTGCGCCGCCTCGTCGTCCAGCGCCACATAGCGCAGGGGCCAGCCCTCCCGGACCAGTCGGTCGGCGAAATGCCGCATGGCCGAGAGGAAGAGCGCGATCCTCGCCTTGTGGCTCCAGACGGCCTGCGCCTCACCCGGGGCTTCGATCATCAGCACCCGGTCCTGGCGCGGATCGAAATCCTGCAAGGCCGGGTTCCCGGTCCACAGCTGGTCGCCCAGCACCAGCACCAGGCGGCGGACCGGCACGCAGGAGGACGATGAGGACACCGGGTTCAGTCAGCGGTGCCGGCGCGCCGGCACCGTTCGCTGCAGTAGCGCACCTGCTCCCAGTCGCGCGCCCACTTGCGGCGCCAGGTCATGGTCAGACCGCAGGACAGGCAGGCCTTGCTGGGCAGGGACGACTTGTTGCCCCTGAATCCGGGACGCTGCGGGCGGTCAGGCACCTGCCGCCCCCTGCCATGGGGCCTGCGCCGCCCGCCAGGCCGCAACCCCCATGGGAATGTCGACCAGGCGACCCATCGGGCGCCAGGCGGCCGCGCCAGCGCGATCGCCCCGGCGCAACATCGGCACCTGGCCGCCGGCCCAGATGTCCACCTGCTTCGGCAGGCGCTGGCGCAGCTGCTCCAGGGCCGTGCGCACCTCGCGCGGGTTCTGGATGCCGCTGAATCCGAGCGCGACGATGTCGGCACCGCCCGCCTCGGCCGCCGCGACGATCTCCGGCAGCGGCGTCTGCGTGCCCAGGGGCACGGTTTCGCAACCCTCGAGCACCAGCATGCACTCGGCCATCAGCAGGCCCAGGGCATGGGGTTCGCCCGGCAGGGTGGTCAGCAGCACGCGCGGTGGGGCCAGGGCCCGCTGGCCTGCGGCCTGCGCCATCGCCTGGCGCAGCAGGCCCTGCACCACCTCGGTGTAGAGATGCTCCTGGTACACCGCCAGACGGCCCTCGATCCAGGCCTGCCCGACCTGCATGTTCATGGGCGCGATGCATTCGACCAGCAGGCGCGCCAGGCCCCGTTCGAGCAGCGCCTGCTGCAGGGCCAGCCGCAGGGCGCCGACATCCTGCGCGTCGAGCAGCCCCAGCCAGCGCGCCATGTCGTCACAAGGCACCGGGGCCGCTGCCCCCCGCCGACCCTCCCGCCGCGCCGGAAGCCGGTTCGAGGAAGACGCCGCCTGTGCCTGGGCCTGCGAGTCCAGGGCGCGCAGTTCAGGCAGGGGCAGCGCGACGACGCGGCCTGGCCGGTGACCTGCGTCGATCAGCCGACGGACATGGCGCAAACGCAACAGCTGCTCGTCGTCGTACTCGCGCTCGCCCTGGGCATCGCGTGTGGGCGTGGGAAAGCCGTAACGGCGCTCCCACACCCTGAGGGTGTCCTTGGACAACCCGGTGTCGCGCTCGATGTCGGCGATGCTGTGGCGGACCGGTTCCCCGGCCATCGAACCTGTCATGGACAAACCCGTCAGAATGGCCCGAATTATGCTGTCTGACGCCCAGATTGCCATCGTGTCCAAGTCAAGACCCGGTGGAGGGCACGGGCTCCCGGCCGCATCCCGGACCCGTATCCCGCGCGCACGCCCCGATAACCACAATCAGCGCATGGCTATCGAAAGAAATTTCTCGCGCAAAGCGTGACCGATCGGTCACAATGCAACCATCAAGTTCATTTGAGTTCTTTCAAGTATCAACCTGTCGCCTGCACGGCCGGCCTCCGGAGGACACCATGACCCCTCATCTGCGGAACTTTCTCGGGCAGACGCCGCTCTCAACCGGCAGAACAGGAAGGGCTGGTGGCATGACGGTGCCGCCAGTCGAAGTTTTTGAACTGCGAAGCCTTCCAGGCCTTGTCCTGGATGCAATCCCGAGGCGCTTCTCCTCCTCCTCCCTCCCTCCCTTGTTCGTTTCGGGGCGCTTCGCAGTCTTTTTCTACACCGGCGGTCGTCAGGCGGCCGCCCGGGGGGTCTGACATGTACTCGGACCCCGCCTCCCCCCCCAGCCCGCAGCGCAGCCCGGCACCGACCCCCCGCGTGGCGGTGGTCGGCTCCGGCATCTCGGGCCTGTCCGCAGCCCATGCCCTGCGGCACCAGGCACGCGTCACGCTGTTCGAAGCGGGCGACTACTTCGGCGGCCACACCCACACGGTGGACATGAGCCTGCCCGGCCCGGACGGCAGTCCGGTGCATTTCGGCGTCGACACCGGCTTTCTGGTCCTCAACGAGCGCACCTACCCGCATCTGCTCGCCCTGTTCAGGGAGCTGGAGGTGCCGATCGCCAAATCGGACATGTCGTTCTCGGTCCAGGCGCCGGGTGCGGGGGCAGGCGGCGGTCCGCTCGAATGGAGCGGCTCGGACCTGTCGACCGTGTTCGCCCAGCGCGGCAACCTGTTGCGCCCGCGCTTCTGGCGCATGCTCTCGGACATCCTGCGCTTCAACCGGATCACCACCGCGCTGGCCAGCCGCGGCGAAGACCTGCGCCCCGACAGCCCCCTGATGCAGCCCCTGGGGGACTTCCTGCGCGAGCAGCGTTTCTCCGCCGAGTTCCGCGACTGGTATTTCCTGCCCATGATGGGCTGCATCTGGAGCTGTCCCACCGACCAGATGCTGCAGTTCCCGGTCGCCACCATGGTGCGCTTCTGCCACAACCACGGGCTGATCCAGGTCACCGGGCGCCCGCAGTGGTACACGGTCGCCGGCGGGGCCCGGCAATATGTGCACAAGATCCTGGCCGGCCTGTCCGACCAGCGCCTGGCCACACCGGTGCTGCGCGTGCTGCGTGACGACCAGGGCGTGAGCGTGATCACCCGCCAGGGCGTCGAGCGCTTCGACGCCCTGGTGCTGGCCTGCCACAGCGACCAGGCCCTGCGCATCCTGGGCGAGGGCGCACAGCCGCCCGA
>SBFS01000197.1 GCA_006227825.1 Burkholderiales bacterium
TCGACCCAGTCCGCATTGACAAGGTGCACGTCGGCTGCCGCATCCTTGTCGCTGAAACGCATCGTGCGACGGTCGCCGGCCAGGGTGGTCCACAAGGGTGTGAACGTGTCGTCACCAGGGAAGACGGCCGTTCCACCCTCATCCAGGGCCGCGATCACCGAACCGTTCTCCCGCGCCACCGCCTCGACGCTGCTCATGAACTCCTGATGCTCGCGCTGGGCGTTGTTGACCAGCGCGACGCCCGGACGGGCCATGTCGGCCAGATAGGCGATCTCACCCGGGTGGTTCATGCCCAGCTCCACCACGGCCAGCCGGTGCCGCTCGCGCAGGCGCAACAGCGTCAGGGGAACGCCGATGTCGTTGTTGAGGTTGCCTGCGGTGGCCAGCGCGGCTTCCCCGCAGGCCGCGCGCAGGATGCCGGCCAACATCTGTGTCACCGTGGTCTTGCCATTGCTGCCCGTGACCGCGATCAGCGCAATGGCATGCCGCTGGCGCCAGGCGCGGCCCAGCTCCCCCAGCGCCAGGCGCGTGTCGGGGACCTCGACCCCCGGGAGACCGGCTTCGGCCAGGCCCCGGTGGGCGATCGCGGCCAGCGCCCCGCAGGCCCTGGCCTGGCCGAGAAAGTCATGGGCATCGAAGCGCTCGCCCCGCAAGGCCACGAACAGGTCACCCGGCTGCAGGGACCGGGTGTCGGTGTGCACCCTGAGCAGGGCATCGGGCACATGGCCGACCAGGCGTGCACCCGGCAGCTGCGCCATCAGCTGCGGCAGTCCGGACATGATGCCGCTCATGCGCCGACCTCCGGCCGGCAGCGCCTGAGCAGGGCGTCGCGGACTTCCTGGCGGTCCGAAAACGCGCGACGCTCGCCGCCGATCTCCTGGTAGTCCTCGTGCCCCTTGCCGGCCACCAGCACGACATCGGCCGTGCCCGCGCGCCCGACGGCCAGTCCGATCGCGCGGGCACGGTCGACCTCGGTGAGCGCGTCCCCGGTGTCTTTCAGTCCTGCCTGCATCTGCGCCAGGATGGCTTGCGGGTCCTCGCTGCGGGGGTTGTCGCTGGTGAGCACCACCTCGTCGGCATGGGCCCGGGCTGCTGCGGCCATCTGGGGGCGCTTGCCCGGGTCGCGATCCCCCCCGCAGCCGATCACCACCCACAGCCGCCCTGCGCGGCGCCGCGTCAGGGGGCGCAGGGCCTGCAGCGCCTGCACCAGCGCATCGGGCGTGTGGGCGTAATCGACCAGCACCAGGGGCTCCCGGTCCGACCCGGCCACGTGCACCGCTTCCATGCGGCCCGGGACCGGGCCGAGGTGCGCGCAGGCAGAAGCCGCGTCGGCCAGCGCAATGCCGACAGACCGGGCGGCCGCCACAACGCCCAGCAGGTTCGACACGTTGTAGCGGCCGACCAGCGGCAGGCACAGGCGCTGGGCCTGGGCGCCCTCCTGCAGCACCAGCTCGACCCCTTCGGTCGTCCACGACAGCGAGTGCGCCTGCAGGCGGGCTTCAGGACGATCGATGCCCACGGTCCAGACGTCCAGCCCCCGTGCCCGGACATGGGAGGTCAGGGCCTCCCCCTTGCCGTCGTCCAGGTTCACGACCGCCGCCTGCAACGCCGGCCAGTCGAACAGGGCGAGCTTGGCCTGCCAGTAACGCTCCATGGAGCCGTGGTAGTCGAGGTGATCCTGGGTGAAGTTGGTGAACACGCCGACCCGGATGCGGCTGCCCGCCAGGCGGTGCTCGGCCAGTCCGATGGACGAGGCCTCGATGGCACAGGCCCGGTCGCCTTCCCCGACGAAGCGGCGCAGCTGACGCTGCAGGCTGACCGGATCGGGCGTGGTCATGCCGGTCGGCGTCCATGTCTCCCCGGCCGGCGCCGACCGCGTCGGCGGCCGTCCCATGCCCAGGGTGCCGACCACCGCACAGGGCCTGCCGGCAGCACACATGAGCTGGGCCATCCACCAGGCACTGGATGTCTTGCCGTTGGTGCCCGTGAAGGCGATCAGGTCCAGCTCACGGGAGGGGTCGCCATGGAAGGCGGCCGCCAGCGGGCCGGCCAGCGACTTGAGGCCCTGAACCACACCGATGTGGTCTCCCTCCAGTGACCAGGAACCGATGCCCTCCTCTTCCACCAGCACGGCCGCCGCCCCGGCTGTCATGGCATCCGCCACGAACCGGCGCCCGTCCGTAGCCGCCCCCGGCCAGGCAATGAACACGTCGCCCGGACCGACGCGGCGGCTGTCCACCTGCAGTCCGCGGACACCACGGGCGCGCAGCCAGGCCAGCATGTCATCCAGGGTGTGCAGGCGCCGCATCAGAACGACTCCTCCACCAGATCGGCCACGATCTGCGGCTTCACATCCATGTCGGGCTGTACCCCGAGGATGCGCAGGGTGTGCTGCACCGTCTCGCTGAAGACCGGCGCCGCGACGACACCGCCGTAATAGTGCCCGCTCTGGGGCTCGTCGATCATGACCGCCACCACGATGCGCGGCGCCTCGACCGGCGCGAGGCCGACAAAGAAGCTGCGGTACTTGCGTTCGGCGTATCCGCGTCCCTCCTGCTTGCGCGCGGTGCCCGTCTTGCCGCCGACCGAGTAGCCCATGGTCTGCGCCCGGGTCGCGGTGCCCCCCTCTTGCGTGGCCATGTGCAGCATGCGCCGCACCGCCAGCGCGCTTTCGGGACTGAACACACGCTCCCCGGAGACCGGCCTGTCGGTCCTGACCATGGTCAGCGGGATCAGCTCACCGTCACGGGCGAACACGGTATAGGCCTGGGCCAGCTGGAACAGCGAGGCGGAGAGGCCGTAGCCGTAACTCATGGTGGCGTGCTCGATCGGCCGCCACGACTTGTACGGGCGCAGTCGACCGCTGACCGCCCCCGGGAAGGGCACCTCGGGCTTCTGCCCGAAACCGGCCTTCGCATAGGCTTCCCAGAGATCCCTGGCCGGCATCTGCATGGCCATCTTCACGGTCCCGACGTTGCCGGACTTCTTGATGATCTCGTTGACCGTCATCACGCCGTGGTCCTTGGAATCACGGATCGTCGCGCCGCCGATGCTCATCCGGCCGGGCGCGGTCTGTATGGGCGTGTCCGGCCGGACCAGCCCCTTGTCCAGCGCCAGGGCGGCGACAAAGGGCTTCATGGTGGAGCCAGGCTCGAAGCTGTCGGTCAGGACACGGTTTCTCAACTGCTCGCCGCTGAGGTTGTGGCGGCGGTTCGGGTTGTAGCTGGGGTGGTTCGCCAGTGCGAGCACCTCGCCCGTCTGCGTGTCCAGAACGATCACGCTGCCGGCCAGCGCCTTGTGCGTGTCGATCGCCTGGCGCAGCTTCTGGTAGGCGAAGAACTGCACCTTGCTGTCGATCGACAGCTGCAGGTCGGCACCGTCCTCGGGCGGCAGCACCTCGCGGACATCCTCGACCACCCGACCGAGCCGGTCCTTGATGACGCGCCGTGAACCGTTGCGCCCGGCCAGCCGGTCCTGGAAAGCCAGCTCGATGCCCTCCTGACCGCGGTCCTCCACGTTCGTGAAGCCGACCACGTGGGCCGCGGCCTCCGCCTCGGGATACTGGCGCTTGTACTCAGGCCGCTGGTAGATGCCCTTGATCCCCAGGGCCGCGATCTGGTTGGCCACCGGCTGGTCGACCTGCCTCTTGACCCAAACGAAGGTCCTGTCCTCGGCCGACAGGCGCTGGCGCAGCGTGGCCAGCGGCATGTCGAGCAGACGGGCCAGGTCGCGCAGCCTGGGGTCGTCCTTGGGCACGTCCTCCGGAATCGCCCAGATGCTCTGGGCCACCACGCTGGAGGCCAGCAGCAGGCCGTTGCGGTCCAGGATGCGTCCGCGCTTGGCCGGCAGCTCCAGCGTGCGCGCATAGCGCACCTCGCCCTGGCGCTGGTAGAAGTCGTTGCCGAAGACCTGGACGTGGGCAGCCCGGCCCGCCAGCAAGGCAAAGGCCAGGGCCAGCATGGCGACGATGAACTTGCTGCGCCAGACCGGTGTCTTGCTGGCCAGCAGCGGGTTGGCGTGGTAGGCGATGCTGCGCGTCATGGCCGCCCTCCGGACGGGGCGGCCCCGGCATCCGTCAGCCCGGCGGGC
Source organism: Burkholderiales bacterium (assembly GCA_006227825.1). Classification (GTDB taxonomy): domain Bacteria; phylum Pseudomonadota; class Gammaproteobacteria; order Burkholderiales; family Burkholderiaceae_C; genus Hydrogenophaga. Next base: position 4,090 of record SBFS01000197.1, read on the forward strand.
AGCTGGACGTAATGGGTCACCCCCGGCGTCACGGGGCGCATCTGCAGCCGGCGGGTGGCCAGCGCCTGCACCCGCGCGGCCGCCGCCTCGGCGCGCCTGGCCACCTGCAGCTGGTCGTGCTCGATGTCCAGACGCCGCGCCTGGGCCTGTGCCCGGTCCAGCGCGGTGTAAAGCCGCCGGGACTCGTACTGCGTGTGCACGAGGTAGAAGGCGCTGACCAGCACCGCCAGCAGAAGCACCAGGTTGAGCCTCAGCATGGTGCCCCCGTGCGCGTGGCCACGCGCATGACCGCGCTGCGCGCGCGCGGGTTGTCCTCCACTTCCCGGTCCGGGGGCATGACACGCCCCACATCGGACAAGGCCATCGGACGCGGTTCGGCGAACGGCGCCCGGCGATCCACCACCGCGCGCGCATGCCCGGTCATGAACCGCTTGACCATGCGGTCCTCCAGCGAATGGAAGCTGATCACCACCAGTCGTCCTCCGGGCCTCAGTACGTCAAGGCTGGCCTTCAGCGCCTGTTGCAGCTCTTCAAGCTCGGCGTTGATGAAAATCCGAAAAGCCTGAAATGTGCGCGTTGCAGGGTCCTTGCCCGGCTCGCGGGTTTTGACCGCGCCAGCCACGATTTCGGCCAGCTCACGGGTGGTTCGAACAGGGCCCCGTTCCTGTCGGCGACGATCAATCGCCTTTGCAACCTGTGCAGCAAACCGTTCTTCGCCATAGTCACGAATGACCTCCGTCAGGGTGGGGACATCTGCCGTTTCGAGCCACTGCGCCACGCTCTGGCCACGCGTGGTGTCCATGCGCATGTCCAGCGGTCCGTCGTGGCGAAAAGAAAAACCCCTTGCGGGGTCGTCGATCTGGGGCGAACTGACCCCCAGATCCATGAGCACCCCATCCGCCGAGGCACGACCGAGCTCGCCGAGGGCGGCAAACCCCTGGTGGCGCACCGTCACCCGGCTGTCGCCTGCCGCCAGGGCACGCGCCACGTCGATGGCTGCGGGATCCTTGTCGAAGACCGTCAGCCGGCCCGCCGGTCCCAGTGCCTGCAGGATGGCGCGGGAATGCCCGCCGCGACCGAAGGTGGCATCCACATAGTGACCGTGGGGCACGATGGCCAGCGCCTGCACCGCTTCGTTCAACAGGACGGTCTGGTGATTCCATTCGACTTGCACCGCCCGCCCTCAGAAGGAGAATTCCTTGAGCGCATCGGGCATCGGAGCCTTCAGCGCCTCGGCCTCCTTGGCCGCGTACGCCTGGGCGTCCCAGAGTTCCAGGTAGGAACCCATGCCCAGCAGGATCGCCTCCCGGGTGACGCCAGCGTAACTGCGCAACTCGGGCGCGATCAGCACCCGGCCCGAGGCGTCCATGTCGACCTCCAGCGCATTGCCCAGGTAGAAGCGGCGCCACCAGATGGCGTCCATCGGCAGCGCGGCGATGCGGGCCCTGAAACCCTCCCAGGCCGCGGCCGGAAACACCATCAGGCAGCCGTCCGGGTGCTTGGTGATCGTCAACTGTCCCGCACCCAGGGCATCGCGGTGCCGCGTGGGCACCGACAGACGCCCTTTGGCATCGAGATTGAGAGAGGACGCACCCTGGAACACCGCGATTGACCCTTTTAAGCCACTTTTCGCCACTTTATGGCACTTCCTCCCACTGTAGCAGGAAATTCAGGGCTTGCAAGCGGTCGCTCGCGGAAAAATTCTTATAAATCAATCACTTAGAAGAGCCCGCCAAACCGGGATCATGGCCAAAAAACTCCATTGACGACAAGCACTTACGGTCACCAATGAATGTGGCACTTCAAAACGGCAAGGCAGATGC
>SBFS01000082.1 GCA_006227825.1 Burkholderiales bacterium
GATCCGGTGTTCGGTCCGGTCATCCTGTTCGGAGCCGGCGGCACCGCGGTCGAGGTGCTGGCCGACCGGGCACTGTCGCTGCCACCGCTGAACCGCCCCCTGGCGCTGGCCCAGATCGGCCGCACCCGCATCGCACGGCTGCTGCGCGGCTACCGCGACGAGCCGCCGGCCGACGTCGATGCGGTGGCCGACACCCTGGTGGCCATTTCGCGCCTGCTGGCGCTGGTGCCGGAGATCGCAGAGCTCGACATCAACCCCCTGCTGACCAACCACGAGGGTGCTGTGGCCCTCGACGCCCGGGTGCGGGTGTCGGCCTCGCGGCCGGCCGGGGCGGCCCGGTTCGCGATCCAGCCCTACCCCGAGCACCTGACCGAAACCTGGGACTGGCAGGGCGAGGTGCTGACGCTGCGGGCCATCCGCCCGGAGGACGAAGCCCAGCACCGCGCCTTTCTGGAGCGGCTGGACCCGGAAGACATCCGCCTGCGCGTCTTCTACAGCCGACGCAGCATCGAACACAGCGAGCTGGCGCGGCTGACCCAGATCGACTACGCGCGCGAGATGGCCTTCATCGCGACGCGGCCGACCGGCGACGGCCACGAGGAGACCCTCGGTGCGGTGCGGGCCACGGTCGACCCCGACAACGAGACGGCGGAGTTCGGTGTCATCGTCCGCTCGGACCTCAAGGGCAGCGGCCTGGGCCACCGTCTCATGTGCAAGATGATCGACCACCTGCGCGAACGCGGCACACGCCGGCTGGTCGGCACCGTTCTGCGGGTCAACGCCGGGATGCTGGAACTTGCCCGGTCACTGGGGTTCCAAGAGGGCTCGAACCCTGCCGACCCCGAGGACCCCAGCACCCGCTTCGTGTCGCTGGACCTGTAAGCACCCGCGGCGCGGCACCGATGGAGACCGCCATGACCGATCCGAGCACCCCCACCCTTCTGTCGCGCCGCCGCCTGCTGGTGCGGGGAAGTGGCGTGGCCGCCGTCCTGGCCGCGCCGGCATGGATGACGCCGGCCCTGGCCAGCGCGTCGCTGCGTCCCACGCCCAGCCAGAGCGAAGGCCCGTTCTACCCGCTGAACCTGCCGGCCGACAGCGATGCCGATCTGCTGCGCAACGGCAACGCCCATTACACGCGGGGCCTGCCGGCGTGGGTCGAGGGCACCGTCACCGACACGCGGGGCACCCCGGTCTCCGGGGCGGTGGTCGAGATCTGGCAGTGCGACGAGGACGGCCGCTACCACCACCCGGGCGACGGCGGCCGTGCCGACCCCGCATTCCAGGGCTTCGGACGCGTCGAGGTCGGGCGCGACGGGCGGTACCGTTTCCGCACCCTGAGGCCGGCCCGTTACAGCGGGCGCACGCCGCACATCCACTTCAAGGTGCGTCTGGACCGCTTCGACCTCCTGACCACGCAGCTTTATGTGGCCGGCGAACCGGGCAACGAGCGAGACATGCTCTGGCGCCGGCTCGGCGAGGCCGACCGGGCCGCCATCACGGTGCCGTTCAACCCCGGCAGCGACGGCCTGCAGGCGCGCTTCCCGATCGTGGTCCAGGCCTGAGCCCGGGCGGAACCGGGGAAGCCCCGATGCCCGACACGCGGCAGGGCTGACCGCATCCCGCTAAGCTCATGCCATGGATTCTCTGACACAGATCGCCCTGGGATCGGCCGTCGGTGTGGCCGTGATGGGCCGCCGCACGGCTGTCTGGAAGGCGGCGGCCTGGGGAGCCGTCGCCGGCACCCTGCCCGACCTGGACGCCTTCATCGACCATGGGGATGCCGTCCTCAACATGGTGCGGCATCGCGCCGAGAGCCATTCGCTCATCTACCTGACCCTGCTGGCTCCTTTGCTCGCCTGGGGGGTTTCCCGCCTGCACGGCGAGACAGCGCTGTTCAGGCGCTGGTGGCTGGCGCTGTGGCTGGTCCTGTTCACCCACCCGCTGCTGGACACCATGACGGTGTACGGCACCCAGCTGCTGCAACCCTTCACCGACCACCCGTTCGGCATCGGCAGCGTGTTCATCATCGACCCGGCCTACACCCTGCCCCTGCTGGTGGGGGTGATCGCCGCCCTGTCTCTGCGCCATCAGGCGCGCGGACTGCGCTGGAACACCGCCGGCCTGATCCTCTCGACCGCCTACCTCGGCTGGAGCATGGTGGCCCAGCAGACAGCCACGCAGGTGGCGCGGGAGTCGTTGCGCCAGCAGGGCATCGAGGCGCAGCGGCTGCTGGTGACACCGGCGCCGTTCAACACGGTGCTCTGGCGCCTGGTGGCCGTCACACCCACCCACTACCACGAGGGTTACTACAGCCTGATGGACCGGCGGCCGGTCGTGCGCTGGACCTCGCACGAACGCGGAGCAGAACTCATGACCCGGTACGGCCACACCGGGCCGGTGGCCCGTATCGCCGCCTTCAGCCACGGCTTCTACCGCCTGCGACAAACCCCCGATGGCAGGCTGCAGGTCACCGACCTGCGCATGGGCCAGGACCCCGACTTCGTCTTCAGCTTCGATGTCGGCCCGGTGGACGCGGTCGGCTCGGTGCCCGCCGTGCAACGTTCCAGCCGGCCGGACACGCCGGCGGCTCTCGCCTGGCTGTGGCAACGCGCCCGCGGCGCCGACCTGCTGCCACTGGGGGCGGCACTGGCCGCCTCACCCTGAGGCGTCCGTCAGGCCATCAGCAGGGTGAACGCGATGATCAGCACACCGATCGCGAGGTTCACCCCGACCCAGGTGCGGATCGATGCCAGCGCTGCCGCGCCGGCCGGCCAGTCCTGCGCGGCCACCGCCCGGTCCAGTCGCTTGAACAGCGCGAAACGGATGTGGCCGAAGATCGCCATCATCACGATGCCCAGTGCCGACATGATGGACCAGTCCAGCGGCATGTTGAACGACAGCCCCGCCTGCACCGTCTCCTTGGCCACGCGACCGATCATCCACAGGCCGCTGGCCAGCACGATCACGATGGCCACCAGCACGGCCGAGAAAAAGCGCTGCAGGGCGCCATGCATCAGGGGCACCCGCTGGGGCGGCTGCAACTGCATCGCGGCCGGCCGCAGGAAGAAATGGGCGAAGACCATGCCACCGATCCAGACGACGATGGCCAGCACGTGCAGCAGTTTGAGAGAGGCGTAGAGCATGGGAGAGGTGTCTCAGGAGTGGATCAGGGGACGACGTCCTCGAGCATACCGCCTGCCCTGCGCCGCTGCAGCCGGTAGGGCGGCAATCCCTTGAGCATGCGCCGGCCATAGGACTGGCGCAGCAGACGGTCGTCGTAGCAGATCACCACGGCCTCGTCGGTCTCGCTGCGCAGCGCGCGGCCGGTCCACTGCAGCAGGCGCGCACCGGTGGCCGGCACCACCAGATCGCTGAAGGGGTCGCGCCCCTGGGCGCGCAGCCACTCGGCACGGGCCTGACCGACCGGATCGCCGGGCGAGGCGAACGGCAATTTGGTGATGAACACCCACTCGCACAGTTCGCCCGGCAGGTCCAGCCCCTCGCCGAAGGACTGCAGACCGAACAGGATGGACACCTCGCCCGCGGCGACCCGTTCGGCATGGCGCCGCAGCAGCTGGGTGCGCGAAGACTCGCCCTGGACCAGCACCCGTTCGCGCAGGCGGCCGTGCTCGCCACGTTCGAGCAGATCCTGGGCGCGCCGCAACTGGGCGCGGGAGGTGAACAGCACCAGCGCGCCCCGGCGCACCTGCGACAGGTCCTGGACCAGCAGGTCCAGCACCTCGCGGGTGTAGCCGTCCACATCCTTGGGATCGTTTCGCGTCTGGACCACCACCAGTCGGCCCTGGCGCGCATGGTCGAACGGGCTCTGCACCTCCAGCGCCCCGACGTCCCCGTCGAACGCCAGACCGCTTTCCTGCAGGAAATGGTCGAAGCTGCCACAGGTGACCAGCGAGGCCGACGTGGCCACGGCAGCCCGGACACGGCTCCAGAGCTGGCTGCGCAGCAGCGGCCCGGGCGTGAGGGGGCAGGCGTGGGCCGTCAGGGTGACCGTGCCGTTTCGGATGCCGGCCTCCAGCCACTTGGCCAGCGGCGGCTGGCCTTCCTCGGCCTGCTGCAGCCACAGTCCCGCGGTGGCGGCCATGTGCTGCAGGCGCGGGGCCAGCGCGCCGATGCGGCTGTAAAGCTGGGCGCAGCGCGCAGCCTCGCCCGGATTGTCCCGGGCCCTGGCCTTGAGCTCGGTGGCAAGGGCCTCGAACTGCCGCAGCAGGACCGTCGCATGGCCCGCGATCTGGCCGACGGTGTCCAGCCAGTCGGCGGGCAGATGCCCGCCAGCGAACCGCTCTGTCGCCCTGGGCACGCTGAATTCGAAACCGGCCGACCCATCGCGGCCGTTGCGCGGGCGCATGCCTCCCTGGCGACCGGAGAGGGCCAGCCAGTCGGGAGACTCGGACAGCCGTGCCATGGCGCGGCGGGCCAGATCGGCCTGTGCCGATTTCAGCTGGCGTGCCAGCAGCGCAACGTCCGCCCCCGGTGGCTGCCCGATGGCACCGGCCACCTCGGCCAGCACCCGCGGCAGCCTGTCCAGCCAGGCGCCGTGCATCAGGTCCATGCTCTCGGTGAACTGCCCCTGGGCCACGCTGCCCAGGTGGTGCGCCTCGTCCAGCACCAGGTAGCAGTCCGCAGGATCGGGCAGGGCGTGCAGGCCCAGGGTGGACAGCAGCAGGTCGTGATTGACGATGATGACCTGGGCCTGGGCCAGCCGCGCGCGCGCCTGGTAATAGCTGCAACTGGCGTAGCTGGGGCAGTGGCGGGCGGTGCAGGTGTGGCGCTCGGCGGCCACCGGTGCCCAGACATCGGGCTGTGGCTGCGCATCGAGCCGGTCGCGGTCGCCGTCCCAGTCGCCCTGGTCCAGCATCTGGCTCCAGCGGGTGTAGTGGCGGGACTGCTCGGCCCAGGCCTGCCCGGGCACTTCGGCTGCGGGCGCCTCATCGTTGTCGGACCCCGCGAAGAGCTCGGCGGTGCCCGCGTCGCCCCCGGCGAGCTGGTCGAGCTTGAGCCGGCAGACGTAACGCCCGCGGCCCTTGGCCAGGGCGAAGGCGAACGGCTGGGGAAGCGCGGCCGCCAGTGCCGGCAGGTCCTTGCCCATCAGCTGTTCCTGCAGCGCCACGGTGGCGGTGGAGATCACGACCCGCTTGCCCTGGGCCAGCGCCAGCGGGATCACGGTGGCGGCGTAGGCGGCCGACTTGCCCACACCGGTGCCCGCCTGGACCACCGCGATCGCACGCTCCCGGGGCTGCGCAGGCGGCTGCGGATCGCCCTTCTCGGGCCTGGCTGGCCAGCGCACCCTGCTCAGCGTGGCGGCGATGTGGGCCGCCATTTCACGCTGGCCCTGGCGCGCCCGGAAACCGGCCATGCGGCCGACCGCATGGTCGAAAGCGCCCAGGGCCAGCGCCTCAAGCGCCAGCGGTCCCTGGAGGGAAGCAAGGGGTTCGGGTGCGGGCGTGTCGGTCAGGGGCATGGCAGGGATGGGCCGGGCGAGTTGGCCCCGGAGCACCTGCGATTGTCCCTCCACCGGGCACCTGCGCCCATGGCAGAATCCGCTCCTTCCCTCCTCCCGAAAGCGTCACGCCATGTTGACCGTGGGCATGTTTCTGGCGGGTCTGGTCGCCCTCGTTGCCGGTGCCGAACTGCTGGTGCGCGGCGCTTCCAGGCTGGCGCTCTCGTTCGGCATTTCGCCCCTGGTGGTGGGTCTGACCATCGTGGCCTTCGGCACGAGCGCACCCGAGGTGGCGGTGTCCGTCGGTGCGGTGCTCGATGGCCAGACCGACATTGCCCTGGGCAACGTGGTGGGCAGCAACATCTTCAACGTGCTGTTCATCCTGGGCCTGTCGGCGCTCATCACCCCGCTGCTGGTCAACATCCAGCTCATCCGGCAGGAGATCCCCATCCTGGTCGGCACCTCCCTGCTGTTGCTGGTGCTCAGCCTGGACGGACGCATCGGCCTGCTTGACGGCACCCTGCTGTTCGGGCTCCTGCTGGCCTACACGGCCTTTCTGGTCATCCAGTCGCGCAGGGAAACACGGGCCGCCAACGACGAGTTCGCGGCGGAAATCCGGCCCGCCGACGCAGGCAGCTGGGACAGCCCGCTGTACATGCAGCTGCTGCTGATGGCCGGCGGCCTGGCGCTGCTGGTGATCGGCTCGCAATGGCTGGTCGACGCCGCGGTGGTGTTCGCCAGGGCGCTGGGGGTCAGCGATGTGGTGATCGGCCTGACGATCGTGGCAGCCGGCACCTCCATGCCCGAAGTGGCCACCTCCATCACGGCGGCCATCAAGGGTGAACGCGACATCGCTGTCGGCAACGTGGTCGGCAGCAACACCTTCAACATCCTGGGCTGCCTGGGCCTGTCGGGCATCACTTCGGGGAGCCTGGGGCTGGCGGTGCCCGAAGCGGTACTGAACTTCGACATCTGGGTCATGCTCGCCGTCTCGCTGGCCTGTGTCCCGGTCTTCATCACGGGACGCGAGATCGCCCGCTGGGAAGGCGCTGTCTTCCTCCTCTACTACGTCGCCTATGTGGCCTACCTGATCCTGGCGGCGCAGCAGCACGCCGCGCTGGACACCTTCTCCTCGGTCATGATGGGCTTCGTGGTCCCGCTCACGGTCATCACCCTGGTGGTCGTGCTGCTCGGCCCGCGTTCGCGCGAGCCCCGGCAGGGTGGATGAGGTGCACCCGGCACCCTGTCGCCCGCCCGGGCGACAGGCAGCAGACCCCCACCTGAAGAAGCCATGGACAGCCGCCCAACCGCCCCGGTCAGCCTGACCCCCCGCGCAGCCCGGCCCCCCCGGACCCGGCGCCAGTTCATCGACCTTGCCCTTCAGGGGGGAGGCTCGCACGGTGCATTCACCTGGGGCGTGCTCGACCGGCTGCTGCAGGACGAGACGCTGGAGATCGCCGGCGTCAGCGGCACCAGCGCCGGCGCCATGAATGCGGTGGCTCTGGCCGCGGGCCTGATGGCGGGCGGACGCGAGGGCGCGCGCGAAAACCTGGGCCGATTCTGGCGCCGGGTGGCACAGGCGTCCCCCTTTCATCCCCTGGAGATGGGCCCGCTGGCCGCGTTGTGGGGTCCGGACAACCCCTGGCTGGCCGCCTGGACCACGCCCTGGCGCCAGGCGGCCGGCTGGCTCGGCAGCCAGCTCTCGCCCTACCAGCTCAACCCGCTGAACCTCAACCCCCTGCGTGACGTGCTGCGCGAGACGGTGGATTTCGAACGGGTATGCGGCTGCAACAAGACGCAACTGTTCATCGCCGCCACACAGGTCCGCACAGGCGCCCTGCGCATCTTCCGCCAGCACGAGGTCAGCATCGAGGTGGTGCTGGCCTCGGCCTGCCTGCCCCTGCTGTTCCAGGCCGTGGAGATCGAGGGCGAGGCCTATTGGGACGGCGGCTACGCTGGCAACCCGACGCTGCTGCCGCTGATCCAGGAGAGCCCGGCCGACGACCTGCTGCTGGTTCAGATCAATCCCAGCCTGCGCGATGAGCTGCCGACGCGTGCCGACGCCATCCTCGACCGCATCAACGAGGTCACCTTCAACGCGAGCCTGCTCAAGGAAATGCGCTCCATCGCGCTCTTGCAGCAGCTGATTGCAGAGGAGGAGCCGGCAAGACGCCGACGCAACCCCCTGCTGCGGCGCATCGCGACCCTGCGCACGCATCGGGTGGACGGAGGGCAGGCCCTGGGCGCACTGGGGGCCGGCACCAAGACACAGTCGCAGTGGCCCTTCCTGTCCATGCTGTTCGACCGAGGCGTCGAAGCGGCCGACCGCTGGCTGCATGAAAACCGGCGCCACATCGGCCGGCGCAGCACGCTCGATCTCGGCCAGGCCTTCGGACCACCCACCGGAGCCTGAGGGCCCGGGCAGGCGCCCGCGGCCGGCGCTCAGCGTGTCTGGGCCTGGGGCAGGCTGAAGCGGAACACGGCACCCCGCCCGACAGCGCCTTCGGCACTGACGCTTCCCCCGTGCCGCTCGACGATGCGCCGGACAGTGGCCAGGCCCACGCCCGACCCCTCGAACTCGTCATGGGCATGCAGGCGCCTGAAGGGCTGGAACAGCTGTTGCACATAGGCCATGTCGAACCCGGCGCCGTTGTCACGCACCGAGAAGGTCTGCAGTCCCGAGGCACCGGACTCCCGGCGCAGCGAAATCCTGGCGTCAGCGGTCTGGCCGGTGTACTTCCATGCATTGCCCAGGAGGTTCTGCAGCACGGCACGCACCAGCACCGGATCGGCCTCGGCGCGCAAGCCGTCCTCGATCTCCCAGGTCACCCGGCGCCCGGGATCGTTGCGCACCAGCTCGGCCACGATTTCCCGGGCCATCCCGCTGAGGTCCACCGGCGCCACCTTCAGGGTCGAGCGGCTCAGCTGCGACATCGACAACAGGTCGGTGATCAGCTGGCCCATGCGCTTGGCCGCCGCCTGGATCCGCCTGAGATGGGTCTTCCCGGTGTCGTCCAGCGACGGACCCGCCTCCTCCTCGAGCAGGCTGGCGAACCCGTGGATGCTGCGCAGCGGCGTGCGCAGGTCATGCGAGACACTGTAGGCAAAGGTCTCCAGTTCGGCATTGAGCATCGCCAGATCCTTGGTGCGAGCCTGCACCCGCCGCTCCAGGTCTTCTGTCAGGGCATGCAGTTCGTCCTGGCTGCGCCCCACCCTGCCCAGCAGGAAGATGATCATGCCACCCCCCGCGAGGAACAGCCCCGACAGGACGCCCTTGAGCGCCCAGTCGCGCTGCATCAGCGGCTGCAGCGGCGCCATCACGCCCTCGTCCGACAGGCCCACCACCGTGACCAGCCCGCTGGCCGGCAGGCGTCGCCAGCCCGCGGTTCGCCATCGGCCATCGAGCGGACTCTCGAAACGGAAGAGGCCGGCCTCGGCCTGGGCATCCAGCAGGAACGGGCGGTCCGCCGGCACCTTCATCGAGACGGCGACGGGGTGGCTGGCGCTGTGGGCCAGCAGCTGACCGCTCGGGTGCACCAGGGAGACGATGTCCGTCGGCCTGAGGGACAGGGCCGCGAGGCGGCGCGAGACGTGCTCTGTGGACACGAGCAGATGGACGGTTCCGTCGAACACACCGTCCCTGAGCAGCGGCCGGCTGACAATGAACACCCAGCGTCCGGACAGCCTCGACCGGACAGGCGTGCCCACCAGCATCCGGTCGCCGACGGCGCGCTGGGCCCGGAAATGCGGCCGGTCGCCGACGTACACGCCCGACTCGGCGCCGAGGCTGTTGTAGACCACATGCCCCCCGGCATCGACCACCGACACATAGTCCACGAAATCCTGGGGCAAGGTATCCAGCGTCTCCTGCACCTGGGCAGCGAAGGCCGGCAGGTCGGCCGCCAGCGCCCAGTCGCGCCGCAGGCGCAGCAGGGCCGTGTCCAGCGAGCTGAGCAGGCCATCGATCTGTCCGGCCATGGCATCGGCCAGTTGCTGGCTGCGCTGCCCGGCCTCCTCGAAAGCCTGCAGGCGCAGCTGCGACCGGGCACGGTCCGCCTGCCACCACAGGCCCGCCAGGGCCACACCGGTGAGCACCGCCACCAGCAGCATGAGTGCGCGCATGCGCTTCATCGTTCGAATGTCCCCAAAGACCCCCGGCGCGTGCCCAAGGCCGCCACGCGCGCCATACCCTTGCAGCATACGGTGTGAAGCTGACGGCAGGCAAACCTGGCCCGAACCGGCCATGAAAACCGTCACGCCGCCGCCTTGGGCTACCATCGGCACATGATTGCCCTCGACGCCCGACAGACCCGGGACGCGCTGCCCTTCGAGCCCCTGATCGGCGCGCTGCGCGAGCGCTTTCGCAGCAGCACCTGCGAAGTGCCGGCGCGCCATGTGCACGAAGTCGGCGCCCCCGGTGGACCGCGCTTCACATCGCTGATCATGCCGGCCTGGCAGCCGGGCCGGCACTACGGGGTGAAAATCATCAACATCGCCCCGGGCAACGCGGCCCTCGGGCTGCCCGGCCTGCACGGCAGCTACCTGCTGTTCGACGGGAGCACCGGCGTGCCGCTGGCCGCGCTCGACGGCACCGTGCTCACGGCACGCCGCACCGCGGCCGCTTCGGCCCTGGCCGCCTCCTTCCTGGCCCGCGAGGATTCACGCCACCTGGTCGTCGTCGGCGCCGGCGCCGTGGCCTCGCTGCTGCCGCACGCCTACCGCTGCGTGCGCGACATCGACCGCGTCTCCGTCTGGGCGCGGCGCCCTGGGCAGGCACAGGCGCTGGCCGAGCAATGGCGCAGCGAGGGGCTGCCCGCCGAAGCCGCCCCCGACCTGCGTGCCGCCTGCGCCGAAGCCGACATCGTCAGTTGCGCCACGCTGGCCACGGAGCCGGTGGTCCAGGGGGCCTGGCTGCCCGATGGCTCGCATCTCGACCTGATCGGCAGCTTCACCCCGGCCATGCGGGAAGCCGACGATGCCTGCTGGCGCAACGCCCGCGTCTTCGTCGACACCGAGGAGGCGCTGGTCAAGAGCGGCGACCTGCTCGGGCCGCTGCGCCGCGGCGTCCTGCGCGAGGACGACGTCCGCGGCACCCTGGGCACGCTGTGCAAGGGCGTGGCCACCGGCCGCCGATCGGCAGGCGAGCGCACCGTCTTCAAGTCGGTCGGCACGGCCCTGGAGGATCTGGCGGCGGCGGTGATGGTGTTGGAAGCAGGACACACCGCGCGCTAGGCCCGACGGCGACGGCGGTCAGGTCTTGCGACGGCCCCATGCGGCTCCCATAATGGGCCGATGCCACGCTCCGGAACCGGCGCCGCCGGCCCCAGCACACCCTCGTTCGAGGCGCTCGCGCCGTACCTGCCCGGCGCCATCCTGCGGTACCGCGTGGGCACCTCGGGCCAGGAACAGCTCGAACACATCAGTCCGGATGGCCTGAGGCTCTGGGGCCTCGACCCCGCGGCGACACCACCGGACATGGGCGCCCTCTGGACGCTGGTGGAGGCCGAGGACCGGGTGCCGCTGAACGAGAGCCTGGCCGATTGCGCCCGCCGCCGGATCGACTGGGAGCACCAGTGGCGCATCACGGCCCCGTCGGGCGAGCGCCGGTGGCTGCACGGACAGGGGCGCCCCACCCTTGACGCGGACGGCTCGACTGTCTGGCATATCCTCTTCGTCGACCTGATCCACAGCCGGACCCAGCGCCTGGGCAGGCGCATGAGCGAGGAGCGGTTCCGCCGCCTGATCGATGCCATTCCCGACGTGGCCGTGCAGGGCTACGACCGCGACCTGGTCTGCCGGTTCTGGAACAGCGCCTCCGAACGCCTGTACGGCTACAGCGAGACCGAAGCGCTCGGGCGCAACCTGCTGGACCTGATCATCCCAGAAGCCATGCGCCAGGAGGTCATCTTGGCCACCCGGCACATGCTCGAAACCGGCCAGGCCATCCCGTCGGCCGAGCTGAGGCTGCGCCACAAGGATGGCAGCGCCGTCAATGTCCACTCGGGTCATGTGCTGCTGCGGCACGAGGACAGCGACCCCGAGTTCTTCTGCATCGACTTCGACCTGTCGGAGCGCCAGCGGGCGGAGGACGCACGCCAGCTGCTGCAATCCCAGCTGCGCGAAGCCCAGAAGATGGAAGCCCTGGGCACGCTGGCCGGCGGCATCGCGCACGACTTCAACAACATCCTGGCCGCCATCCTCGGCAACGCCGGCCTGGCCCTCGATGAGTGCGGCGATGGCAGCCCCGCCTCGACCAGCCTGCGCGAAATCCAGAAAGCGGCGCGGCGCGCGCGCTCGGTCGTCCAGCAGATCCTGACCTTTGCACGTCGGCAGGAAACCCGGCACCATGTGCTGGACCTGCCCCCGCTGGTGCAGGAGGTCCACTCGCTGCTGCGCACCACCGCGCCGGCGGGTGTGGCGATCGAGCTGGACATCGAACCCGGGTTGCCGGGCATCCTGGGCGACGCCAACCAGTTCGAGCAGGTCATGCTCAACTTCGGCACCAACGCGGTCCAGGCGGTCAGCGGCCGCTACCAGGCCCGGGTGCGCATCGAACTTGCCCGGGGCCGGCGACCTTCCGCTGCCGATGCCGACTGCTGGCAGGTGCTGGAGTCGGCCTGCCCCGCCGGCCGCGAAGGGATGCTCATCCGCGTGAGCGACAACGGCATCGGGATGGCTGCACAAGACATGCAGCGCATCTTCGAGCCTTTCTTCACCACCAAGGGACGGGGCGAGGGAACCGGGCTCGGGCTGGCCGTGGTGCATGGCATCCTAAGGGAGCACCATGCCCACCTGACACTCAGGACACGGCCGGGCATCGGCACTGCCTTCGAGATCTGGCTGGAAGCTGCCGGATCCCCCCAGCCCACCACGGTGCCCGACGACCCGGTGCTTGCGGCCCGCCAGAGGGCTCTGCGTCCCGGCCGGGTGCTCTACGTGGACGACGACACCCTGCTGACCGATCTCGTCAGCCGGCAGCTCGCACGGGCCGGCCACCAGGTGGAGACGCACTCAGACCCCCTGCAGGCCCTGCGCCGGCTGTCCGACGGCGGTCCGCCTTTCGATGTGCTGGTGGTCGACCACAACATGCCCCAGATGTCGGGACTGGACCTGGCCGATGCCGCACGCCGCCTGCAGCCCGGCATGCCGGTGATCCTGACCTCCGCCGTGGTGACCGATCACCTGCAGGCCAGCGCCGCGGGGCGGGGCATCGCGAGGGTGGTCGAGAAGTCAGGGTCGGTTCAGCAGCTGGTCGACACCATCGACGGCCTCACATCCGGCCCCTGACCGCCGACCCGACGTTCATTGACCCTGGCCCAGGGAGAACCCTCTCTGTCCGGCAAAGTCGAACAGGTTCTCGGTCTTGATCACGTCGAACCCGGCCTCCGTCAACGCCGCCAGCAGCGCGACGACATCCCTGCGTCCGGGCAGCGACTGCTCCTCCCCGGTCATGTACCGGCAGCGCCAGTGGTCGGTGCAGCTGGTTTCGTCGAAGCCGTTCGGCCACACCTTCACACCGCGGTTGGTGATCAGCTGCAGCTTCAGCGGCCCCGTGGAGACCGACAGCAGGCGCTCGGCCAGGTTCTGCGCCGAGCGGTCGTGTTCATGCAGGAACACATCCACGCCCAGCAGTGTCTTGGCCAAGGCAGGTGCGACGACCGGCGCAGGCTTCTGTGCCGCGTCAGCCCGGCCCGGCGCAGCGGCGGGGTCGATGTCCGGGTAGCTCACCGCCGCCAGCGTCTGAGGCAGCCGACCCAGGCGCTCGATCACCGCGTCGGCGAAGTCCATGCTGCCAAAAGGCAGGGGCACCCGGCTGGAGCTGGCGCGGCTGGCCAGGTCGGCGGTGAACACGCCATCCTCCAGCGTGCTCAGCCAGGCGTTGTGGATGCGGGCCGCCACGTCGGGCTGTCCGATGTGCACCAGCATCATCACCGCGGCCAGCAGCAGGCCGCTCGGGTTGGCGACCCCCTTGCCCGCGATGTCGGGCGCGCTGCCGTGGATGGCCTCGAACATGGCCGCGCGCTCCCCGATGTTCGCACTGCCCGCCAGGCCCACGCTGCCGGTCATCTCGGCCACGATGTCGCTCAGGATGTCGCCGTAGAGGTTGGGCGTCACGATCACGTCGAACAGCTCCGGGCGGGTGGCGACACGCGCCGCGCCGATGTCGATGATCATGTGCTCGGCGGTGATGTCCGGGTACTCGCGGCTGACCTCGTCGAACACCTCATGAAACAGACCGTCGGTCATCTTCATGATGTTGTCCTTGGTCATGCAGGTGACCTTGCGCCGGCCGTTGGTGCGGGCGTACTCGAAAGCGTAGCGGACGATGCGCTCGCAGCCGGGGCGGCTGATGAGCTTGAGGCACTGCACCACCTCGTCGGTCTGGCGGTGCTCGATGCCAGCATAAAGGTCTTCCTCGTTCTCCCGCACGATGACGATGTCCAGCCCGGGGTGCTGGGTGGCCACGAAGGGGCTGTAGCTGATGCAGGGCCGGACATTGGCATACAGGCCCAGCGTCTTGCGGATGGTGACGTTCAGGCTCTTGTAGCCGCCGCCGCTGGGCGTCGTGATCGGACCCTTGAGCAGCACCCGGGTGCGGCGCAGGCTGTCCCACGACGAAGGGGCGATGCCACTGCTGTGGCCGCCCAGGTAGACCTTTTCGCCGACCTCGATGACCTCGGGAGCAATGCGGGCGCCGGCCGCACGCAGGACCTTGAGGGTGGCCTCCATGATCTCCGGACCGATCCCGTCCCCGTGCGCCACGGTGATGGGGACAGGGGTCTGGCATTCGTCTTGTGCGGCCGTGGCCAGAAGCTGCTGGGGGGTGTCGTTTTTCATGGCGTTCCTCGAAGGTCTGTGGATGACAGACCGCACTCTAGGCGGCACCATTCATTCTGTAAAATTCTTTGTTTTCATGTTTTACATAGATGAATGTCTATGTATTGAACGCCCAGCGAACCTCAGCCCATGCCCACCCCGATCCGTCGCCTGCTGCGCATTTCCCCCCAGCAGCTGCGCGCATTCGAAGCCACGGCGCGCCTGCTGTCGGTTACCCGCGCGGCACGCGAGCTGCATGTCAGCCAGCCCACGGTCAGCGTGCAGCTCAAGCAGCTGTCCGAGCTGGTCGGCGAGCCTCTGCTCGAAGCCCAGGGACGGGGCATCCGGCTGACGCACGCCGGCCAAGCCCTGCTGGAAACCGTGGGCGACATCGGCGCCTGCTGGCAGCGGTTCGAAACCCGGCTGGCGGACCTGCGGGGTCTCCTGCGGGGCACGCTGCGCATCGCCGCCGTCACCACCGCCGAGTACTTCGTTCCGGACCTGCTGGGCCCCTTCGGCGTCCAGCACCCGGGCATCGAGATCGAACTGGCGGTGGAGAACAGGGACCGGGTCATCGAACGCCTGCACCGGCAGGCCGATGACCTGGCCGTCATGATGCTGCCGCCACAGGACCTGCCCCTGCACAGCATGCCGTTCCGGGACAACCCCCTGGTGGTCATCGCCGGCCATGACCACCGGCTTGCCGGGGTTCATGGCCCCATCCCGCTGAGCGATCTCGGCCACGAGCGCTGGCTGATGCGCGAGCCGGGCAGCGGCACCCGCTGGGTCGCTGAAGCGCATTTCGCCTCGCGCCGCTTCGCCCCCCGGGTCGCCATGAGCCTGGGCAGCAACGAAGCCCTGAAACACGCCGTTGGTGCCGGGCTGGGCCTGGCGGTCATTTCTGCGCTGGCGATCGGCGACACGCAGGCCGGTCCGTCACGGGGCGCCCCGTCCAGCCCCTGGGTCTGCCTTCCGGTCGAGGGCTTTCCGATTGCCCGTCAGTGGTCCCTGGTCTGGCGGTCGGACGCGGCCCTGTCCGCTCCAGCCCGGCAATTTGTCACCTATCTGAGCCAGGGTGCCGG
>SBFS01000189.1 GCA_006227825.1 Burkholderiales bacterium
GCGGGCTTGAGCACCACCTGGTACTGGTAGTAGTGCTGCAGGCGGTTGGGGTTCTCGCCGTAGCGGCCGTCCTTGGGGCGACGGCTGGGCTGCACATAGGCGGCCTTCCAGGGCTCGGGGCCGATGGCGCGCAGGAAGGTGGCGGTGTGGCTGGTGCCGGCGCCGACCTCCATGTCGTAGGGCTGGAGCAGCGCGCAGCCCTGCCGGTCCCAGTAGGACTGCAGGGTCAGGATGATTTGCTGGAAGGTCAACATGCGGGAAGGCCGGCGTGCGCCGGCCCGTTGGACGGGACGATGGAAGGACACGACCGCACCACGCGCACGGCCAGACCATGATTTTACGGGGCGCCCGTCCTGGTCACCCGCACCGCTCAGCGAGGCCGGCGGCGCGGCGCGAGCCGGCCACCCAATGCCACGGCCACCGCGATGACGGCGCAGCCGATCCACAACGGCCACAGGCCCCAGCGCGCAGCCCAGCGGGCGTAGGGTGTCAGGCCCTCGCGCCCCTGCACCTGCGCCTCCAGGCGCCCCCGCGTCAGGCGCGGAAGAAGGTGGGTGACCCGCCCCAGGTGATCGATCGCGGCGGTGGCACCGGTGTTGGTGGCGCGCAGCATCGGACGGCCCAGCTCCAGGGCGCGCAGGCGCGAGATGTGCAGGTGCTGGTCGATCGCCACCGTGTCGCCGAACCACGCGATGTTGCTCAGGTTTACCAGCACCGTGGGCGCCCGTGCGCCGTCCCGGAAGCCGGCCGCCAGCTCCTCCCCGAAAAGGTCCTCGTAGCAGATGTTGGGCGCGATGCGCTGACCGCCGAAAGCCCAGGGCGCCTGCGCCAGGGCGCCCCGGTCGAAATCCCCCAGCGGGATGTTCATCAGGTCGGTGAACCAGCGGAACATGGGCGGGATGAACTCGCCGAAAGGCACCAGGTGGTGCTTGTCGTAGCGGAAGAAGGCGGCATCACCGGGCAGGCCCGCTTCGGCCAGGGCGCGCGCGGCCGCCGCCCGGTCGATGCCCCAGGCGGAATTGGTGTACCCGTGCTCGAAACTGCCCAGTGGCAGGCCCAGCAGGGCGCCCAGGGTCCGCCCGGCATCCGGCTGCCGGGCCATCGCACCGAGCAGGGGCTCCCAGAAGGCCTCGCCGAGCTGCCGGGGCAGCAGGGGCAGCGCGGTCTCGGGCGCGACCACCAGGTCCGGTCCGGACGGGTCGTCGTGCGCGCGCGCCAGGGCCTCGGCCAGTTGCGCCGGGTACCAGGCCAGCGCATCGGCGACCCCGGTGCCCGGCTCGAATTTCTCGTCCTGAGGGATGTTCCCCTGCAGCAGCCACACGCGCAGCAGACCCGCGTCGCGCGTGTCGGCCTGGGCAAGCGCGAGCCAGGAAGGCCCCGCCGCCAGACTCGCCAGCAGCCCGCCCCAGAGCAGCAGCGCCGCCAGTCCGTGCGCCAGCCTGGACAGCAGGCCCTGCCCATGGCGGCGCACGGCACGGCGCCGGTCGGGCGCCTGCAGCCAGCGCGAGAGCCTGCGAAAGCCCACCGTGACCACGGTGGCCGCGCCATAGGCCAGGACCGCCGCGATGAAACCCATGCCGTAGACACCCACCCAGGGCGCCCAGGCGGCCAGCAGATCCACCTGCGCATAACCGGATGCCCCCCACGGGAAGCCGGTGAACCAGCGACCACGGGCCAGCTCGGCCAGCGTCCAGAGGGAAGCGAACAGCAGCGCCTGCAGCCAGCGCGGCCGCGGCGCCCAGAGCCACAGGCAGAAGGACGCCAGCGCGTAGTACAGCGCCAGGGCGCAGGACAGGGCCAGCACCGCCAGGGCGGCCAGCCACGCCGGCAGCCCGCCGTAGATGTGCATCGAGACAAACAGCCACCAGAACGTCCCCGCCAGCCAGGCGGCCGCAAACAGGCCGCCGCGCCAGGCCGCCTGCCCTGCGCGGTCGGACCATTGCAGCGCCAGCACCAGCGCACCCATGGCCACCAGCTGCCACGGCCCGGACGGCTGGCCCGGCACCGTGCCCGGCAGGGACCAGGCCGGGAAGGGCCAGGCCAGTGACAGGGCGTGCAGCAGGCCGGCCAGCAGTGCGAACAGCATCCAAAGCCACGAAGCCAGCCGCCCGTGGCGTCCGGGCGGACGGCCACTCATGGCAGAGAATGTCGAGGGCGAATGCAGGGAACCGAACAGGCTGCGCACCGGTTCCGAGCGTTCCCTCATGCCTGCCGCGCTCAGGCCTCTTCAGGCCGTGGCATGACCTTGAACCAGCGGACCGCCCCGCCCTTGGTGTGCAGCACCACGAAGCGCAGCCCCTCCAGATCGTGGACCTCGCCACGCTTGGGCACATGGCCCATGGTGTGGGCGATCAGGCCGCCGACGGTGTCGAACTCGTCATCGGGCAGGCCCAGTCCGAAAGACTCGTTGATCCGTTCGATCGGCGTGTCACCGCTGACCCGCCAGGTGCTGTCGGCCAGGGCGAAGATGTCACCCTCGTCCTCCTGCACGTCGAACTCGTCCTCGATTTCACCGACGATCTCCTCGAGCACATCCTCGATGGTGATCAGGCCGGCCACCCGGCCGAACTCGTCGATCACGATGGCCAGGTGGTTGCGGTTGCCGCGGAACTCGCGCAACAGGTCGTTGAGCCCCTTGCTTTCGGGCACGAAGGTCGCCGGGCGCAACAGCGCTCGCAGGTTCAGCTCGGGAGCCCGCTGGAGCTTGAGCAGGTCCTTGGCCAGCAGGATGCCGATGATGTTCTCGCGCTCGCCCTCGTAGACCGGGAAGCGCGAGTGGGCCGTGTCGATGACGATGTGCAGCAACTCGTCGTAGGGTGCGTCGATGTTGAGCACATCCATCCGGGGCGCGGCCACCATCACGTCGCCGGCGGTCATGTCCGCGATGCGGATCACGCCCTCGAGCATGACCCGCGACTCGGCATCGATGATCTCGTTGTCCTCGGCCTCGGCCAGGGTCTCGATCAGTTCGTCCTTGGAATCCGGTCCGGGATGCAGGAACTCGGCGAGTTTCTGGAGCAGACCGCGCTTGTCGGGTTGCCGCAGGCTGCGCTGCGGCCCGCTACTGGGGGAGGAGTCGGCCACTGATGGAGGGCGAAAGTTGCGACAGTGCGCAAGGATAACCCAAGGCATCCACCGGGCGCAAAGGCCGGTCCCTCCGTCCGACGCGCCCGGGGGTCAGGAGCGCATGCGGCGCAGAACGTCCTGCGGCAGGGACTGCAGGCCCCTGAGCACGCGCCAGAACCGGCGTGCCTGCGCCTTGAGGTGGTAGTCGGTCAGGGCGACCTGGCGGTCGACGATCTCGCTGACCCGCGAGTCGAAATCGGCCGGTGGCAGGCGCAGGTGCGCCTCGCTTTCGGTGCCGTCGCGCTCGATCGTCGCTCCGGCCTTGCGCGCGATGCGCAGCATCGCGGTGTTCTCGCTCAGGGCGTGGATGAACAGCATCTGCACGCCTTCGTTGCGGGCATGCACCACCGCCCGCTCGAACAGGCGGCTGCCATAGCCGCGTCCGCGGGCGCCGCGCGAGACGGACACGCCGAACTCGGCACAGCTGAGGCAGCGCGGATCGACCGAGAACGCCAGGTGGGCCATGGCGATCAGTTCGAGCCGGCGGTTGAAGATGCCCAGCAGTTCGTCGCGCTCGAAGTCGATGCGTTCGACATAGCGCCTGACCTGTTCGTCGGTGGCCGCGTAGCCAAAGCGCAGGTACCGGTCTTCCGGCGGCAGGGCCAGCAGATGGCGCACGATCAGCCGGCCGTGCGAGCGGGAGAGGGACCGGATGGGCACCATCCCCTCGGCCCCGGGGCGGCCGGGCTCGTTGGCCGGAGCGGCGGCGGGCAGGTGCGTCAGGACCTGGGCTCGCAGCCCTTCCTGTTCCCAACGTTCGGATTTTGCGTCCATGCCCGGAATATAAGGGTTAACCCCAATACAACAAGCGGTTCCGGTAGGTTCGCAGCCCTAATCCGGGATGAACGGTGACAAAAGTCCCCCGAAGCGGGCCGGGGCGACGTTCTACAGCGGCAGGGCTGTGGTGCTCTTGACACGGTCCATGACGAAGCTGGTCTTGCAGTCCTGCACGCTGGGGTGCTTGAGCAGGGTGTCCATCATGAACCGGGAGTAGGCGGCCATGTCGGCCACCAGCAGGCGCAACTGGTAGTCCATCTCGCCGGTCAGCGCCACGCATTCGACCACCTCCTGCCAGCCCTGGACACTGGCCCGGAACTCGTCCATCGGGTTGCGCTTGCTGCCTTCGGCATGCTTTTCCAGCCGGACGCTGACATGGGCTGTCAGCCCCAGGCCCACCGCTTCCGGCCTCACCAGGGCCACGTAACGGTCGATCACGCCGGCCTCTTCCAGGCGGCGGACCCGGCGCAGCACCGCGCTGGCCGACAGGCCCACCTGGTCCGCGATCTGGTCGTATGTCGCCCGACCGTCGGCCTGCAGCCTGCGCAGTATCTGCCTGTCGAGCTTGTCAAGTGCCTGCATGGACAAGATTTTGCAAGTATCTTGCTTTCATGACAAGTGGCGCGCCTCAAAACGCAGCAATCGTGACATCCTGCGCCGATACAGTGACGCATCGCCCGAACCACCAGGAGACAGCCATGAACGCAGCACTGCCCGACACCGCCGCCCGCGCCTTCCAGGGCTGGGACAACCCGATGGGCACGGACGGATTCGAGTTCATCGAATACGCCGCCCCCGATCCGGCCGCCATGGGCCAGCTCTTCGAGCGCATGGGCTTCAAGGCCATCGCGAAACACCGCCACAAGAACGTCACGCTCTACCGCCAGGGCGAGATCAACTTCATCATCAATGCCGAGCCCGACAGCTTTGCACAACGCTTCGCGCGCCTGCACGGCCCCAGCGTGTGCGCCATCGCGTTCCGGGTGCAGGACGCCAAGGCCGCCTACGAGCGCGCGATCGCCATGGGCGCCTGGGGCTACGCCAACGCCGCAGGGCCGGGCGAACTCAACATCCCGGCCATCAAGGGCATCGGCGACTCGATCATCTACTTCATCGACCGGTGGCGCGGCAAGAACGGCGCCAAAGAGGGGGACATCGGCAACATCGGCTTCTACGATGTCGACTTCTACCCCCTGCCCGGCGCCGAGCTCTACCCGGCCGGCCACGGCCTGACCTACATCGACCATCTCACCCACAACGTGCACCGGGGGCGCATGGCCGAATGGGCCGACTTCTACGAGCGCATCTTCAACTTCCGCGAGATCCGCTATTTCGACCTCGAGGGACAGCAGACCGGCATCAAGAGCAAGGCCATGACCAGCCCCTGCGGCAAGATCCGCATCCCCATCAACGAGGAGGGCAACGACAAGGCCGGCCAGATCCAGGAATACCTGGACCGCTACCACGGAGAGGGCATCCAGCACATCGCGCTGGGTTCGACCAACCTCTACGACACGGTCGACGCGCTCGAGCTCAACGGCATCAAGCTGCTCAACACCAGCGAGACCTACTACGAGCTGCTGCCCGCACGCATTCCGAACCACGGCGAAGACGTCGAGGCGCTGAGGCAGCGCAACATCCTGGTCGACGGGCAGCCCGGTGAACTGCTGCTGCAAATCTTCAGCGAGAACCAGCTGGGCCCGATCTTCTTCGAGTTCATCCAGCGCAAGGGCAACGACGGGTTCGGCGAGGGCAACTTCAAGGCGCTGTTCGAGACCATGGAGCTCGACCAGGTGCGCCGCGGCGTCCTGAAGGACTGACATGGCCGTCGAACCCGTTGTCTACGGCGCCAGTGACCGGCCGCCGCGCGGTGATTACGGCCGCGCCCGCGACGATTACACCTGCGAACAGGACTGGTCAGCCTACACCGCCACCGACCACGATACCTACCGGCGCCTGTACGAACGGCAGTCCGCTTTGCTGGCAGGCCGGGC
>SBFS01000208.1 GCA_006227825.1 Burkholderiales bacterium
GTGCGTGCCGGCATCGCGGGTGCCCGTCCGGTCGCGCAGTGAGGATCGTGACATGAGCGCAACCCCCGAACCGACGGAGAAGCTGGGCTTCTCGGGCGCCGTTGCCCGGATGTTCCAGGCCAACGCCATCACGCCGCTGCTGGCGCTGGTGGCCCTGCTGCTGGGCCTTTTTGCCGTGCTGGTCACACCGCGCGAGGAAGAGCCCCAGATCAACGTGACGATGGCCAACGTCATCATCCCCTTCCCGGGTGCCTCCAGCGCCGACGTGGCCAAGATGGTGGCGCAGCCGGCCGAGCAGGTGCTCTCGCAGATCCACGGCATCGAGCACACCTACTCGGTCGCGCGGCCGGGTGTGGCGGTGCTGACGGTGCAGTTCCAGGTCGGGGTGCCGCGCACCGAGGCGCTGGTGCGCCTGTACGACGTGCTGAACGCCAACCAGGACTGGCTGCCCCAGGGCCTGGGCGTCATGACGCCCATCGTCAAGCCCAAGGGCATCGACGACGTGCCGGTGCTGGCCGCCACGCTGTGGTCGGCCGATGCCGCCAGCGCGCTGGACCTCGAGCGTGTGGCCCACTCGGTCGAGACCGAACTCAAGCGCGTGCCCGGCACCCGCGAGGTGGTCACCATCGGCGGCCCGGGTCGTGCGGTGCATGTCTGGCTCGAGCCCAACCGCCTGCGCGAGCGCGGCGTGAGCGTGCAGCAACTGCACGGCGCCATCGCGGCGGCCAACCAGGCCATGCCCTCGGGCACCGTGGTCAACCCGGCCCCGGCGCCGGGCGAGCCGGGCATGCTCACCGTCGAGACCGGCGAGTTCCTGCAGAACGAGCAGGATGTCGGCGACATCGTGGTCGGCGTCAGCAACGGCCGTCCCATCTACCTGCGCGAGGTCGCGCGCGTGGAGTCCGGCGCCCGGCTGCCGCAGCGCTATGTCTGGTTCACGCCGGGTGCAGCCGACACCGCCCATCCCGACCAGCAGGGCCACAGCTTCCCTGCCGTGACCATCACCGTCACCAAGAAGCCCGGCGAGAACGCGGTCGACGTGGCGCGCGGCGCCGTCGAACGGCTGGAGAACCTGAAGAACACCGTCATCCCGGACGACGTGCAGGTCAGCATCACCCGAGACTACGGACAGACCGCCGCCGACAAGGCCAACCAGCTCATCCAGAAGCTCATCTTCGCCACCGGCAGCGTGATCATCCTGGTCGGGCTGGCGCTGGGCCGGCGCGAGGCGGTCATCGTCGGTGCCGCGGTGATCCTGACCCTGACCGCGACGCTGTTCGCCTCCTGGGCCTGGGGCTTCACCCTCAACCGCGTCTCGCTGTTCGCCCTCATCTTCTCCATCGGCATCCTGGTCGACGACGCCATCGTGGTGGTGGAGAACATCCACCGGCACCGCCAGCTCACGCCGGGCGAGCCGCTGTCGGTCATCATCCCGCGCGCGGTCGACGAAGTCGGCGGCCCGACCATCCTGGCCACCTTCACCGTGATCGCCGCGCTGCTGCCGATGGCCTTCGTCTCCGGCCTGATGGGCCCGTACATGAGCCCGATCCCGATCAACGCCAGCATGGGCATGGCGATCTCGCTGGCGATTGCCTTCACGGTGACGCCCTGGCTCGCCCTGAAGCTGACCAAAGCCGACAGCCATGCCGACCACGGCCCGAGCCGGCTCACCCGCACGCTGCAGACGACCTTCACCCGCATCCTGACCCCGTTCCTGCAGAGCGCGGCCAAGCGCTGGCTGCTGCTGGCCGGCATCATCGCCGCGCTGATGCTGTCGGTGGGCATGACGGTGGTGCAATGGGTGGTGCTCAAGATGCTGCCGTTCGACAACAAGAGCGAGTACCAGGTCGTGCTGGACATGCCCGCCGGCACCGCCCTGGAAGACACGGCCGCGGCGCTGCAGGACATGACCGCCTGGCTGGCCCGGCAGCCCGAGGTTGCCAACGTGCAGGGCTACGCCGGCACCGCCAGCCCCATCACCTTCAACGGCCTGGTGCGCCAGTACTACCTGCGCGCCGAGGCCGAGAGCGGCGACCTGCAGGTCAACCTGGTGGGCGCCGGCGACCGCAAGGAGAAAAGCCACGCCATCGCCCAGCGCCACCGCACCGACCTGGAGAAGATTGCCGCCGCCCACGGCGCGCGCATCAAGGTGGTCGAGGTGCCGCCGGGCCCGCCGGTGCTGGCCCCCATCGTCGCCGAGGTCTACGGTCCGGACGAGGCCGGCCGTGCGGAGCTGGCCCGGCGGGTGGCCCAGGCCTTCGCCGACACGCCCGACATCGTCGGCATCGACACCACGCTCAAGGAAAACGCCCCGCGTGCCTTCATCCGCATCCAGCGCCAGCGCGCCGAGTCGCTGGGCATCCCGGTGCAGGTGATCGCACAGACGGTCCACGCCGCCCTCTCGGGCGCGGACGCCGCCTGGCTGCATGACGGCCATGCCAAGTTCGCGGTGCCGGTGCGCATCCAGCTGCCGCGCGAGGCGCAGGTGGGTCTGGATGCCCTGCTGGCGCTCCCGCTGCAGGCGGCGACACCCGACGGGAAGGGGCGCATGGTGCCGCTGTCCGAGCTGGTCACCGTCGAGCGCGGCGTGATCGACCAGCCGCGATTCACCAAGAACCTGCTGCCGGTCACCTACGTGCTGGGCGACATGGCCGGCCAGCTCGACTCGCCGCTGTACGGCCTGTTCGGCATCCGCGGACCGCTGGCCCAGGCGCCCCTGCCCAACGCGGGTGAACTGGGCGAGTACTGGATCAACCAGCCCTCCGACCCCTACCGCCAGTACGCGATCAAGTGGGACGGCGAGTGGCAGATCACCTACGAGACCTTCCGCGACATGGGTGCGGCCTACGGCGTCGGCCTGATCCTGATCTACCTGCTGGTGGTGGCGCAGTTCCGCAGCTACCTCACGCCGCTGATCATCATGGCGCCGATCCCGCTGACCATCATCGGGGTCATGCCCGGCCATGCGCTGCTCGGTGCGCAGTTCACCGCCACCAGCATGATCGGCATGATCGCGCTGGCCGGCATCATCGTGCGCAATTCCATCCTGCTGGTGGACTTCATCGAGCTGGAGACCGCCAAAGGCCTGCCGTTTGCCGACGCCGTGGTGCAGTCCGCCGCGGTGCGGGCCCAGCCGATCGCGCTGACCGGCATCGCCGCCATGATGGGTGCCTTCTTCATCCTCGACGACCCCATCTTCAACGGCCTGGCCATCTCGCTGATCTTCGGCATCGCGGTGTCCACGCTGCTGACGCTGGTGGTCATCCCGGTCCTGTACTACGCGCTGTACCGCCAGCGCCATGCCGTGCGCGGCGTGGCCGTCTGACAGCTTTTTTCCCTTTTCCGTCCGTCCCGTTCTGTCCTCAAGGAGTTTGAAATGACCGTTGAACGTTACATCCGTGTGATCGCTGGCCTGTTCATCATGATCTCGCTGGCCCTGGGCGTCGAAGCCAGCCCGCTGTTCGTCAGCCCCTGGTTCCTGGCCTTCACCGCCTTCGTTGGCCTGAACCTGTTCCAGTTCGGCTTCACCAACTTCTGCCCTCTGGCACTCATCCTCAAGGCGCTGGGTGTGCCCGAGAGCAAGATCGCCTGCGGGACGCGGTGACCCCTTCGGAAAGTGCCATGTCTTCACCCGCGCCACTCAAATTCCTGATGCCAGGGTGGTTTGCCACCGTCATGGGCCTGGCCGGCCTCTCGCTGGCCTGGAGCGCGGCTCAGGGGCTGCTCGGCGACATGGCCGGCGCGCTGGCCCTGTTCATCGGCGGGGTGGCGATGGTGGTGTTTGCCGTGCTGGCGGTGGCCTCGCTGCTGCGCTGGCAGCGCCACACCCCCGCCCTCGAAGAAGACCTCAGGCACCCGGTGCGCCACGCCTTCGTGGCGGCGGTGCCGGTGTCACTGCTGCTGCTGGCCACGGTCGGGGTATCGGTCGGTGGCGTCAGCGGACCGCTGCTGCCCCTGTGGCAGGCGCTGTGGTGGGCGGGCAGCCTGACCCAGCTCTGGGCCACGCTCTGGGTGCTGGGCCGCTGGCTGTCGCCGGCCGCCCCCGCACCCGCGGGGCAGGCGCCGGCCTCGCCCTGGCCCTCGGTGACGCCGGTGCTGCTGATCCCGGTGGTCGGCAACGTGGTGGTTCCGCTGGCCGGCCTGCCGCTGGGTCACGGGCTGTGGTCGGCGGCCCAGTTCGGCATTGGCGCCTTCCTGTGGCCTGTGGTCGTCGCCCTGCTGCTGGCGCGGCGCATCGCCCACAGCCCCTTGCCCGACCGGCTGCTGCCGGCCTGGTTCATCACGGTGGCGCCACCGGCGGTCATCGGCCTGGTGCTGATGCAGATGCAGGTCGCGCCGGCGTGGGTGCTGGGCCTCTGGGGCGTGGCCCTGTTCTTCCTGCTCTGGGTGGCGCCGCTGGTGCCGCGCATCGCGGCACAGCCCTTCAGCGTGGCCTTCTGGGGGCTGTCGTTCCCGCTGGCGGCGCTGACCACGCTCAGCCTGCGCCTGTCCGATCCGTCGCTGGCCATGCCGGTGCCCGGCACGCTGGCGGTCATGCTGCTGGCCATGACATCCATCGTCATCCTGTGGCTGTGCTTTGCCACCGTGCGCGGCCTGCGCGACGGCAGCCTGCTGGCGCCGGAGCCGGTGGCCGCCATCCAGCCGGCCTGAGGCCACCCCGAGGAGTGCCCATGGAACCGATCCGCCAGCCCCTGCCCGAGAAGCGCAAGGCAGAGTTGCTGCACCGCCTGCGCCGGGCCGAAGGACAGGTGCGTGGCCTGCAGAAACTGCTCGAGGAGGGCGCCGACTGCGCCAAGATCGCGCAGCAGCTGCTGGCCACCCGGCACGCCCTGGACAGCACCTATGTGCGGCTGAACCTGACCGTGGCCGAGCAGGAGATCGCGCGCGAGCAGCCGGCGGCCGAGGCGGCCGTGGTCGGCGAGGTGCTCGACCGCCTGCAGGCCCGCCTGGGGCGCGCGCGCTGAGCGCACCGTGTGCCGCGGGCGACCGGCCCCGGCGCCGGTCCTTTGGTATGCTGCGCCGTTTTCCGTGACGGTCGCGCCAGCGGCGTTGCGGGCTGTACGGCGTCGCCCTTCTTCCCGTTTTCCATGGATCCCCTTGTCTCGGCCCTGCTGCTGGCGACGGCCGCCTTCGCGGCCGGCGTGCTCAACGCCGTGGCCGGTGGCGGCAGCTTCCTGACCTTTCCGGCCCTGGTGTTCACCGGGGTGCCACCCATCGTGGCCAACGCCACCAGCGCGCTCGCCGTCAGCCCCGGCTACCTGGGCAGCACCCTCGGCTTCCGGCCCGAGCTGCGCGCCCTGCCGATGGCCCGGTTGCGCCGCGAGACCGCCATCGCGGCCGTCGGCGGCATCGCCGGTGCCCTGCTGCTGCTGGTCACGCCGGCCCGGGTGTTCTCGGGCATCGTGCCCTGGCTGCTGCTGTTTGCCACCGTGCTGTTCGCTGCCGGCCCGGCCATTGCGCGGCGTGCCCAGGCTGGCAGCGCCGACGGCCCGGGCCTGGCGCGCTGGCGCGAGCCGGGCCTGCTGGCCGTGGCCATCTACGGAGGCTATTTCAACGGCGGTCTGGGCATCCTGCTGATGGCCCTCTACACGCTCACCGGCGAGGGACGCATCCACACCGTCAACGCCCTGAAGAACCTCAACTCGCTGGTGCTGTCCTGGCTGTCGGTCGCCGCCTTCGTGGTGGCCGGCGCCATCGCGTGGAAGGAGGGCCTGCTCATGATGGTCGCCGCCACCGCCGGCGGCTTCTTCGGCGCCCGCTGGTCCAAGCGCCTGCCCGCCCAGGCCGTGCGCACCGGCGTCATCGTCACCGGGCTGGTGATGACGGCGCTGTTCTTCTGGCGTGG
>SBFS01000027.1 GCA_006227825.1 Burkholderiales bacterium
TAGACCGCCACGGTGGCGATGCCCATCTTGCGGGCGGTGGCGATGACGCGGCAGGCGATCTCGCCGCGGTTCGCGATCAGGATTTTGGTGAACATGGAAGTCTCCATTGCAGAAATCAGTGGTTTTTGCTGGCCGTTGTGGCTGTGCCCGCAAGGAGCGGGGCGTGTGCGCCTCCGCTCATGTCCCCCGCCGGCCTGCGACCGGCTCCTCCTTTACTTCGCTGCGACACACACGCCCCACTCCTTGCTGCGAAGAGAGCCGGCTGGATGTCCACCGAAGACATGCCCGAAAGGCTCGGGAGGCGGGAGCGTTTTGCGCAGGTAAAGGAGGAGCGCGTAGCGCGGGGGACACGGAGCAAAACGCCCGTGCCACCCGATTCAGCGCAAGAAAAAGGCACGACAGACACAGAACAGATCAAAGAGGAATGTTGCCGTGCTTGCGCCACGGGTTCTCGATCTTCTTGTCCTTGAGCATCACCAGCGAGCGGCAGATGCGCTTGCGCGTCTCGTGCGGCAGGATCACGTCGTCGATGAAGCCGCGGGCGCCGGCCACGAAGGGGTTGGCGAAGCGGGCCTTGTATTCGGCTTCCCGCTGCGCGAGCTTGGCCGGATCCTTCTTCTCCTCGCGGAAGATGATCTCCACCGCGCCCTTGGCACCCATCACCGCGATCTCGGCGTTGGGCCAGGCGAAGTTCACATCGCCGCGCAGGTGCTTGGAGGCCATCACGTCGTAGGCACCGCCATAGGCCTTGCGGGTGATCACGGTGATCTTGGGCACGGTGCACTCGGCGTATGCGTACAGGAGCTTGGCGCCGTGCTTGATGATGCCGCCGTACTCCTGGCTGGTGCCGGGCATGAACCCGGGCACGTCGACGAAAGTGATGACCGGGATGTTGAAGGCATCGCAGAAGCGCACGAAGCGCCCGGCCTTGATGGAGCTCTTGATGTCCAGGCAGCCGGCCAGCACCAGCGGCTGGTTGGCCACGATGCCCACCGTCTGGCCGTCCATGCGGGCGAAGCCGACAATGATGTTCTTTGCGTAGTCGGGCTGGATCTCGAAGAAGTCCCCGTCGTCGACCGTCTTGAGGATCAGCTCCTTCATGTCGTAGGGCTTGTTCGGGTTGTCCGGCACCAGCGTGTCCAGACTCAGGTCGGCCCGGTCGATCGGGTCGCCGCTGGGACGCACCGGCGCCTTCTCCCGGTTGTTCAGCGGCAGGTAGTTGTAGAGACGGCGCAGCATCAGCAGGGCCTCCACGTCGTTCTCGAAGGCGCCGTCGGCCACCCCGCTCCGGGTGGTGTGCGTGATGGCGCCGCCCAGTTCCTCGGCGGTGACCTCCTCGTGCGTCACGGTCTTGACCACCTCCGGGCCCGTGACGAACATGTAGGAGCTGTCCTTGACCATGAAGATGAAGTCGGTCATGGCCGGCGAATAAACCGCACCTCCGGCCGACGGGCCCATGATCATGCTGATCTGCGGGATCACGCCGCTGGCCATGACATTGCGCTGGAACACCTCGGCATAACCGCCCAGTGAGGCCACGCCCTCCTGGATGCGTGCGCCGCCCGAGTCGTTGAGGCCGATCACCGGTGCACCGACCTTCATGGCCTGGTCCATGATCTTGCAGATTTTCTCGGCATGCGCCTCGGACAGCGCGCCGCCGAAGACGGTGAAGTCCTGGCTGAAGACGAACACCAGACGGCCATTGATCATGCCGTAGCCGGTGACCACGCCGTCGCCGGGGATCTTCTGGTCCTGCATGCCGAAGTCCACACAGCGGTGCTCGACAAACATGTCCCATTCTTCGAAGGTGCCTTCGTCAAGCAGGACTTCAAGGCGCTCCCGCGCCGTCAGCTTGCCCTTGCTGTGCTGGGCCGCGATGCGCTTCTCGCCGCCGCCCAGGCGCGCCGCCGCGCGCTTCTTCTCGAGTTGTTCCAGGATTTCATGCATGGTGGTCTCCGGTGAAAACGGTGTTTTGCGGGTTCAGTCGAACCGTTCGAGCAATTGACGTGCGGCTGTGGAGGCGGCGAGCTCGCCACCCTGCACCTGCCGCGTGAGGATGTCCAGAGCCTCGCGCACCCGGGGGTGCTCGCGAAAGCGCTGCTTGAGGCCGGCATCGATGCGCTCCCACATCCAGGCCCTGGCCTGTTGCTGGCGGCGCGCGGCGAGACGACCGGTGCTGGTCTGCAGGCGTCTGAATTCGCTCACGGCAGACCAGAAAGTGTCCACACCCTGCCCGTGCAGCGCGCTGATCTGGATCACCTGGGGATGCCAGAGCGGGCCCCCACGCTCCCCCACTTCGTGTGGGTCGCTGCCCCCCGAGGGGGCCGGGTCACCCTTGGGGCGGCCCGGCGGGTTCCCCGCGTCTGAAGGCCTGGCGGCTGGCATGCGGTCGGGGTTGCCATGCAGGCCCAGCAGGCGCAGCGACGAAGTGATCTGCGCACGGGCCCGGGTGGCGGCGTCGGGGTCGATGTCGGCCTTGTTGATGACCACCAGGTCGGCCAGCTCCATCACGCCCTTCTTGATCGCCTGCAGGTCGTCGCCCGCGTTGGGCAGCTGCAGCAGGCAGAACATGTCGGTCATGCCATGAACCGCGGTCTCGCTCTGGCCGACGCCCACGGTCTCGACGATGACCACGTCGTAGCCGGCCGCCTCGCAGACCAGCATGGCCTCTCGCGTTTTCTCGGCCACGCCGCCCAACGTGCCGCTGGACGGGCTGGGCCGGATGTAGGCCTTCTCGTGCACCGACAGGTGCTCCATGCGCGTCTTGTCGCCCAGGATGGAGCCCCCGGACACAGACGACGAGGGGTCGACCGCCAGCACGGCCACCCGGTGGCCCTGGCCGATCAGGTACAGGCCCAGCGCCTCGATGAAGGTGCTCTTGCCCACGCCGGGCACGCCGCTGATGCCCAGCCGGAAGGCGCCACCGGTGTGCGGCAGCAGGGCGGTGAGCAACGCGTCCGCCTGCTGGCGGTGGTCGGGGCGGGTGGACTCCAGCAGCGTGATGGCCTTGGCCATCGCACGGCGCTGGACGGCCGGCGCGCCGCCGACGATGCCCGCCTGGATCTGCTCTGGGGTCACGGAGTCGTCCGGAAGGTCAGGCGGCGCCGACCGCTTTCCTGATCTGCTCCAGCACGTCCTTCGCGCTGGCCGGGATCGGGGTGCCGGGGCCGTAGACACCCTTGACACCCGCCTCGTACAGGAAGTCGTAGTCCTGGCGCGGGATCACGCCACCCACGAACACCACGATGTCCTCGGCACCCTGGTCCTTCAGGGCCTGGATGATGGCCGGCACCAGGGTCTTGTGGCCGGCGGCCAGGGTGCTCACGCCCACGGCATGGACGTCGTTCTCGATCGCCTGCCTGGCGCATTCCTCGGGCGTCTGGAACAGCGGCCCCATGTCCACGTCGAAACCGAGGTCGGCAAAGGCCGTGGCCACCACCTTGGCGCCGCGGTCGTGCCCGTCCTGGCCCAGCTTGGCGATCATCACGCGCGGGCGACGTCCCTGCTGCTCGGCAAAGCGGGCAATTTCGCCCTTGAGCTGCTCCCAGCCCTCGGCACTGTCGTATGCGGCTGCGTACACCCCGGTCACCTTCTGTGTGTCGGCGCGGTGGCGCCCGTAGACTTTCTCCAGCGCGTCCGACACCTCGCCCACGGTGGCGCGCAGGCGGATGGCCCGGATCGAGAGATCAAGCAGGTTGCCCTGGCCAGACTCGGCGGCCCGGGTCAGGGCCTCCAGGGCGGCCTGAACCGCCGCACCGTCGCGGCTGGCCCTGATGGCCTGCAGGCGCGCGATCTGGCCCTCGCGCACCTTCATGTTGTCCACTTCCAGGATGTCGACCGGGTCTTCCTTGGCCAGCCGGTACTTGTTGACGCCGACGATGACGTCCTTGCCCGAATCGATGCGGGCCTGCTTTTCGGCGGCGCTGGCCTCGATCTTGAGCTTGGCCCAGCCGCTGTCGACTGCGCGTGTCATGCCGCCCATGGCCTCGACCTCCTCGATGATGGCCCAGGCCTTGTCGGCCATCTCCTGGGTCAGGCTCTCCATCATGTAGCTGCCGGCCCAGGGGTCGACCACTTGGGTGATGTGCGTCTCTTCCTGGATGATGAGCTGGGTGTTTCGGGCGATGCGGGCGCTGAACTCGGTCGGCAGCGCGATCGCCTCGTCGAAACTGTTGGTGTGCAGCGACTGCGTGCCGCCGAAGACGGCCGCCATGGCCTCGATGGTGGTGCGCACCACGTTGTTGTAAGGGTCCTGCTCGGTCAGGCTCCAGCCCGAGGTCTGGCAGTGGGTGCGCAGCATCAGGCTCTTGGGGTTCTTGGCGCCAAAGCCCTTCATGATCCGCGTCCACAGCAGGCGGGCGGCGCGCATCTTGGCGATCTCCAGGTAGAAGTTCATGCCGATGGCCCAGAAGAACGACAGGCGACCCGCGAAATCGTCCACGTCCAGACCCTTGGCCAGCGCCGTCTTGACATACTCCTTGCCGTCGGCCAGCGTGAAGGCCAGTTCCAGCGCCTGGTTGGCGCCGGCCTCCTGCATGTGGTAGCCCGAGATCGAGATCGAGTTGAACTTCGGCATGTTCCTGGCCGTGTACTCGATGATGTCGCCGATGATCTTCATCGACGGCTCGGGCGGGTAGATGTAGGTGTTGCGGACCATGAACTCCTTGAGGATGTCGTTCTGGATGGTCCCGGACAGCTTCTCCTGGCTCACGCCCTGCTCTTCTGCTGCCACCACGTAGCCCGCCAGCACCGGCAGCACGGCGCCGTTCATGGTCATCGACACCGACACCTTGTCCAGCGGGATGCCGTCGAACAGGATCTTCATGTCCTCGACGCTGTCGATGGCGACCCCGGCCTTGCCCACGTCGCCGGTCACGCGCGGGTGGTCGCTGTCGTAGCCGCGGTGGGTGGCCAGGTCAAAGGCCACGCTCACGCCCTGTCCACCGGCGGCCAGCGCCTTGCGGTAGAAGGCGTTGGACTCTTCGGCGGTGGAGAAGCCCGCGTACTGGCGGATCGTCCACGGACGCACGGCGTACATGGTGGCCTGCGGGCCGCGGATGAAGGGCTCCAGCCCCGGCAGGGTGTCCGTGTGGGGCAGGCCGGCGGTGTCTGCGGCCGTGTAAAGGGGCTTGACCGTGATCCCCTCGGGGGTGACCCAGTTGAGGGCACCGAGGTCGCCCCCGGGGGCGGACTTGCGGGCGGCGCGGATCCAGTCTTCGAGGCTGGCGGCTGCGAATTCGGGGCGGTCTGGGGTCATGGTGCGAACGGGTGTGGTTTCGGGCCGCCGGGCGTTGCCCGGGATCCACGGTGACGGTTCTGGTTTGCGCCGGATTCTACGTCATTCATAATTATTGATGCAAAATATTCTTTCGACCTTACAATCAGAGCCTGTCACACCGCCTCTGCGCTTCCACCCAGCCACCATGTCCGCCGTTTCCCTTGCCCCACGCGCCCTCTACGAAGAGGTGGCGGAACTCCTGCGCCAGCGCATCTTCAGGCAGGAGCTCGAGCCGGGCAGCTGGATCGACGAACTGAAGATCGCCGAGGAGTACGGCATCAGCCGGACACCGCTGCGCGAGGCCCTGAAGGTGCTGGCGGCCGAAGGGCTCGTCACCATGAAGGTGCGCCGTGGCGCCTACGTCACCGAAGTGTCGGAGAAAGACCTCGCCGACGTCTACCACCTCCTGTCCCTGCTCGAGTCCGATGCCGCCGGCGTGGTGGCCGGCCGGGCCAGCGCCGAGCAACGCGAGGAACTGCACGCGCTGCACCGGGAGCTGGAAGAGGCCGTCGGTGACCGTGAGCGCTTCTTCTCGGTCAACGAGAGCTTCCACCTGAGGCTGCTGGAGATGGCCGACAACCGCTGGCGGCTGCAGATGGTCACGGACCTGCGCAAGGTGATGAAGCTCAACCGCCACAGCTCCCTGTTCAAGACAGGCCGCATCGAGGAGTCCCTGGCGGAGCACCGCGCCATCATGGCCGCCCTGGACAGCCGGGACAGCGGGCTGGCGATCCGGCGCATGCGGGAACACTTCCAGCACGGCCTCGAAGCCGCCACGTGACTTTGGGGGCTGGTAAATTCCGTGCCTTGCCCCACGGAAACCCTGCACAAGGAAAAGCCCCGATGTCCCTTGCCTCACTCGCCCAGGCCGGCATTCTCGAGACCATCCCGCCGCATGCGCGCTACCTGACCTGCCAGTTGCGCGTGGGTGCCGACCCCCGCACCGTCCTGCGCCGCCTGGCCAGCCAGGCCGACGGCGCCTCGACGGTGGTGGGTCTGGGTGCGTCGCTGGTCGGCGAGCTGGGGGCGGCCGTACCGGGGCTGCGCAGCTTCCGCGGTATCGATGATGCCCGGATCAAGCTGCCCGCCACACCCGCCGACCTGTGGCTCTGGCTGCGGGGCACCGACCGCGGCGAGCTGCTGATGCGCAGCCGTCACCTGGAGGCCCTGATCGCGCCCACCTTCGACGTGCAGGAAATCACCGATGCCTTCAACCACAACGGCGGCCGCGACCTGACCGGCTATGAGGATGGCACGGAAAACCCCGAAGGCGACGAGGCTCTGCCGGTGGCGCTGATGCCGGAGTCCGCGGGCCCCCACCTGGCCGGCAGCAGCCTGGTGGCGGTCCAGCGCTGGCACCATCACATGAGCCGCTTCGAGGCCATGCCCCGGGGGCAGCAGGACCACACCATCGGGCGCGAGCTGGAATCCAACGAAGAGCTGGACGAGGCTCCCGATTCTGCCCACGTCAAACGCACGGCCCAGGAGAGCTTCGACCCTGAGGCGTTCATCCTTCGGCGTTCGATGCCCTGGGCCGAAGGCAACGAGGGAGGCCTGGTGTTCACCGCCTTCGGCCACAGCCTCGATGCGTTCGAAGCGCTGCTGCGCCGCATGTCGGGCGCCGAAGACGGCATCACGGACGCCCTGTTCACTTTCACCGAACCGGTCTCGGGCAGCTACTACTGGTGTCCGCCGGTCCATGAAGGCCTGATCGACCTTCGCGCCGTCGGGCTGTGACGCCGCTCAGGCCGGCGAGGCCGCCGCCTCGGCATCGCTGACCTGCACAACATGCTCCTGGGCCATGGCCCAGACCTGGCGCGGCGGCAGGGGCTTGAGCCGGTGATCGCTCCAGACCTGGCGCCAGCGGCGGGCACCGCGCAGCCCATGGCGCAGGCCCAGCATGTGCCGGGCAATGGCATACCACGGGCAGCCGTCCTCGGCATGCGCGCGTTCCATGTAGTCGACCATGGCCAGTTCGACATCCTCGCGTGAGGGCAGATCCGGCGCCTCGCCGAAAAAGCGGTGGTCCCATTCGGCCATCATCCAGGGGTGGTGGTAGGCAGCGCGGCCCAGCATGACACCGTCCACCAGCTCGAGCTGCCGCTCGATCTGGCTGCTTTCGGTGATGCCGCCGTTGATCACGATGACCAGATGCGGGAAATCCTGCCGCAGTCGGTGGACCATGTCATGGCGCAGCGGCGGTATCTCGCGGTTCTCCTTCGGGCTCAGCCCCTGCAGCCAGGCGTTGCGGGCGTGGACAATGAACACCCGGCAGCCGGCCTCGCTGACCTGGCCGACGAAGTCCCGCACAAACCCGTAGCTCTCCTCGCGGTCGATGCCGACCCTGTGCTTGACCGTGACCGGTACCGACACGGCATCGCACATCGCACGCACACAGTCGGCCACCAGCGCGGGCTCGGCCATCAGGCAGGCGCCGAAGGCGCCGCGCTGCACGCGCTCGCTGGGGCAGCCGCAGTTGAGGTTGATCTCGTCATATCCCCACTGCTCGCCCAGGCGAGCCGCCCGGGCCAGGTCGGCCGGCTCGCTGCCCCCGAGCTGAAGGGCCACCGGATGTTCCTCCGCGTTGAATCGGAGGTGCCGTTGAACGTCACCATGCATCAGGGCGCCGGTGGTCACCATCTCGGTGTACAAGAGCGTGTGCCGGGTCAGCAGGCGATGGAAGAAGCGGCAATGGCGGTCCGTCCAGTCGAGCATCGGCGCCACGGACAGGCGCCAGCGGCTCGGGTCGGGCTTGTGTGTCTGGGGCATGCGCCGATTATCCCGCCTGGGACGCGCCGCCGGGCGGGCCCGGCGCCTCAGCAACGGGCCATGAGCCTGGCGAGGTTGACCACCACCCTGACGGCGCCCGGCGGCAGGCTGGCCTGAACGGCCCAGGCCGGGTCGGCGGTGTCCCTGAGCACCGGCTCGCCCAGGGGCAGGCCGTGGCGCCCGGTCAGGACCATCACCCGGGGCGCGCCGGCCTTCTGGCCGCGGCGAACCACGATGGCGCCCTCGCCGTTGACCAGCCGGACATAGCTGCCGGGCGGAAAGAAACCGACGGACTTGATGAACAGCGCGCCGAGACGGTCGGGCGCGCTGCCGAAGCCCAGATAGAGCTGCCGGGCCAGTTCCTGCGAGGGCAGCGGGCCGCGGGCCTCCCTCGGACTCAGGCAGGCCACATAGACATCGGCAAGCTGCAGCAGGCGGTGCTCGTCGCCCTGGGCAATCACGCCCGAGGGATACCCCGTGCCGTCGCTGCGCTCATGGTGCTGCTCGACCAGGCGCAACCAGCCCGCATCGTTCACGCCGATGCCGCGCAGCACGGCGGCGCTGCGGATCGGGTGTTCGCGGATCAGCCGGCGCTGGGCCGCGGACAGCGGCCCGGCCTGGCGGGCCAGTTCGTCATGGGCACGCGTCATGCCCACGTTCATGGTCAGGGCGGCCTGCACCAGGCGGCGCTGCTGCGGCGAGGGCCATCCGGCGCTGGTGGCGACAAGCTGGCACAGTCCGGCGCACAGCAGGGCATGCGTGGTGCTGTAGGACAGGTTCCTGTCGAACAGGAGTTGCACCAGCACCATCAGGCTGTTGTCCGGTTGCTGGCTCCAGAGATGGCCCGCCGCCTCCTGCACACGCTGCAGGCGCTCGAGAAACTGGCTGGCAACACTGCCCTGGTGCAGCAGCGTGCCCAGCGTGGCGTGCAGATCGGCCCAGGCTTCGGGGGCCGGCAGTTGCTCCGCGGTCGCATGGGCCTGGGCATCGACGGCCAAGGCACTGAGCCTGGCAATCTCATGAAGCGATTCGTTGTTCCGGACCAGTCGGTCGAGGGCCTGGGTGTAGCCATAGCTGACGGCCTGCCAGTCGCTGGCCAGCACCCCCGGGGAGTGCAGCATGATCTGGTCGCGCTGCTTCTCGGTGGCGATGACTTCGCCCTTGCGCAGAAGCAGCACGCCCCTGGGGTCCCAGATGTTCACCGGGACCGGCTGGTTCAGGACGAGCGCATCCGCTGGCAGCAGCTGGTACATGCCCGCAATGTAGCGGGATGCAGGATCCGCCATGCCCCGAATAGGGGCTGAAAACCGGCGCAAAAAACCCCGCCGGGGCGGGGTTCGTCGCGGTGCGTGCGGGGTTCAGCCCATGTGCAGGCCGCCGTTGACCGAGAAGTCGGCACCGGTCGCGTAGCCGCCCTCCTCGCTGGCCAGCCAGGCGATGATGGAGGCGATCTCCGACGGTTCGCCCAGCCGCTTGACGGGCACCGTGGCCACGATCTTCTCCAGCACGTCGGGGCGGATGGCCTTGACCATGTCGGTCCCGATGTAGCCCGGGCTCACGGTGTTGACCGTCACGCCCTTGGTGGCCAGCTCCTGGGCCAGCGCCATCGAGAAACCGTGCATGCCGGCCTTGGCGGCCGAATAGTTGGTCTGGCCGGCCTGGCCCTTCTCGCCGTTGACCGAGCTGATGTTGATGATGCGGCCCCAGCCCTTTTCCACCATGTCGGGCACAACCTGTTTGGTCACGTTGAACATCGAGTCCAGGTTGGTGCTCATGACCGCATCCCAGTCTTCCTTGGTCATCTTCAGGAACATGCGGTCCTTGGTGATGCCGGCGTTGTTCACCAGCACGTCGATCACACCGTGCTCGGCCTTGGCCTTGGTGAAGGCCTCGACGGTGGAGTTCCAGTCGGCGACGTTGCCGACCGAGGCGTAGAAGCTGTAGCCCAGGGCCTTCTGCTCGTCCAGCCACTTCTGGTAGTCGCGTGTCGGGCCGCAGCCGGCAATGACCTTGAACCCGTCCTTGTGCAGGCGCTGGCAGATGGCGGTGCCGATGCCACCCATGCCTCCGGTGACGTATGCGACTTTCTGACTCATTGTGTGCTCCTCTAGGTGGTGGCTTTCGCCATGAAAAAAACGAAACTCGGATCAGGCGCGTTCAACCGCGAGCGACACGCCCATGCCGCCGCCGATGCACAGCGCGGCCAGGCCCTTGCGGGCATTGCTGCGCTGCATCTCGTGCAGCAGGGTCACCAGCACGCGGCAGCCCGAGGCGCCGATGGGGTGGCCGATGGCGATGGCGCCGCCGTTGACGTTGACCTTGGCCGGATCGATGTCCAGGGCCTTGTTGACCGCACATGCCTGCGCGGCGAAGGCCTCGTTGAGCTCGAACAGGTCGACATCGGAGGCCTTCCAGCCGGCACGGGCGAGCGCCTTCTGGGAAGCCGGCACCGGGCCCATGCCCATCGTGGCCGGGTCCAGGCCGCTGGTGCCGAAGGCCGCGATGCGGGCCAGCGGCGTCAGGCCCAGCGATGCCGCCTTCTTCGCGGTCATCACCATGACGGCAGCGGCGCCGTCGTTGATGCCCGAGGCATTGCCGGCGGTCACGGTGCCGGCCTTGTCGAAGGCCGGGCGCAGGCCGGCCAGCGCTTCGGCACTGGTCTTCTTGTTGATGAACTCGTCGGTGTCGAACACGACCGGATCGCCCTTGCGCTGGGGAATGCTCACCCCCACGATCTCGGCCTTGAACTTGCCAGCCTCCTGGGCCGCGACCGCCTTCTGCTGGCTGCCCAGCGCCAGGGCGTCCTGCATCTCGCGGGTGATGCCGTGTGCCTTGGCCACGTTCTCGGCCGTGATGCCCATGTGGTACTGGTTGTAGACGTCCCACAGGCCGTCGACGATCATGGTGTCGACCATCTTCCAGTCGCCCATGCGCTGGCCGTCGCGGCTGCCGTTGAGCACGTGCGGGCTGGCACTCATGTTCTCCTGGCCGCCGGCGATGACGATTTCGCTGTCGCCCCAGGCCACCGCCTGGGCGGCCAGCATCACGGCCTTGAGGCCAGAGCCGCAGACGGCGTTGATGGTCAGCGCCGGGGTTTCCTTGGCCAGGCCCGCCTTCATCATGGCCTGTCGCGCCGGGTTCTGACCCACGCCTGCCGCCAGCACCTGCCCCATGATGACCTCACCGATGGCGTCCGCCGGCAGGCCGGTGCGGCTGAGCAGTTCCCTGATGACGACGCTGCCCAGTTCGGTGGCCGGCGTCTTGGCCAGCGTACCGCCGAACTTGCCCACCGCCGTGCGGGCGGCCGAAACGATGACGATGTCTTCCATGTGCGGATCTCCTCAGGATGCAAAGAAAAAATCAGGCCTTGGCCTTGACGTAGCGTCCGGGCGCCGGTTCGATCGCGGCGTATTGCCGGCCCTTGCCGTAGGCCTTGGGCGCAGCGATCTGCTTGCCGGCGTGCGTCTTGAGCCAAGCGGACCAGTCGGTCCACCAGCTCCCCGGGTGTTCGGTGGCGCCGGCGATCCATTCGTTGACATCGGCCGGGAACCGGTTGGCCGGACCGATCCAGTGGCTGCGCTTGCCCTTGCTGGCCGGGTTGATCACGCCGGCGATGTGCCCCGACGCCCCCATGACGAAGCGTTTCTTGCCCGGCAGCAGCTGGGTGCTGGCGTAGGCACCGCCGATCGGCACGATGTGGTCCTCGCGCGAGCCGTAGATGTAGACCGGCAGCCTGACCTTGCGGAAGTCGACCTTCTGGCCACAGACGGTGGTCTTGCCCGGCTTGACCAGGTTGTTCTCCAGGTACATGTTGCGCAGGTACCAGGCGTAATAGGGTCCGGGCAGGTTGGTGCTGTCGGAATTCCAGTACAGCAGGTCGAACGGCGGCGGTGTCTCGCCCTTGAGGTAGTTGCCCACGACGTAGTTCCAGACCAGGTCGTTGGGGCGCAGGAAGCTGAAGGTCGTGGCCAGGTCGCGGCCCGGCATGAGGCCGCCCTGGGCGAACTGCATCTCGCGGAACCTGACGAAGTTTTCGTCGATGAAGACATCCAGGATGCCGGTGTCGGTGAAATCCAGCAGGGTCGTCAGGAAGGTGGCGCTGGCCACCGGCTCCTCGCCACGGGCCGCCAGCACCGCCAGGGCCGTTCCGAGCATGGTGCCGCCGACACAGAATCCGAGTGCGTTGATCTGCGGGGCACCGGTGATCTCCCGGGTCACGCCGATGGCCTTGATGACCGCCTCCTCGATGTAGTCGTCCCAGGTCTTGTGGCCCAGAGACTGGTCCGGGTTGCGCCAGCTCACCACGAAGGTGCGGTGGCCCTGCTCGACCGCATAGCGGATGAAGGAATTCTCGGGCTGCAGGTCCAGGATGTAGAACTTGTTGATGCAGGGGGGCACCAGCAGGAAGGGCCTCTCATAGACCTTGGCGGTCAGGGGCCTGTATTCGATCAGCTGGAAAAGCTCGTTCTCGAACACCACCGCACCCTCGGTGGTCGCCACGTTCTTGCCGACCTCGAACACACTCTCGTCGGTCATCGACACATGGCCCTGCCGGAGGTCGTGCAGCAGGTTGGCCACGCCCTTGGCGATGCTTTCGCCCTGGGTATCGATGGCCTTCTTCTGCGCCTCGGCGTTGAACGCCAGGAAATTGCTCGGGGCGCTGGCGTCGATCCACTGCTGGACCGCAAAGCGCACGCGGTTGCGCGTCTTCGCATCGCCCTCGACGGCCTCGGCCAGCGCCATCAGGGTGCGGGCATTGAGGAGGTAGAGCGCGGCCGAGTAGGCGGCCACCGGGTTGCTGGCCCAGGCATCCGATGCAAAGCGGCGGTCTCCCTTGGGCTTGGCATCCATGCCCTGGTTCCAGAGGTCCACGGCTTCCTTGAGATAGCCATTCTGGATCTCGAGCCAGCGCGCCGGGTCGATGCTGACCGGGTGACCGGCTGCCTTGCCAACCACCTCGGAGAGGTCCGCAAGACTGCCCGATCCCATCAGCGTCGGCATGCCGACCGGATGGTTCATTGCGCCCTGGGGCATGAAGGCCTTGAGCAGCCCCATGGGGTCGGACGCAGCGAAGGCGGGCGCCCCCTGGGGCAGTCCCTGCAGTGCCTGTGCCCACTGGTTCATGAACTGCTGCTGCAGCTGCTGCACCGACTCCATCCACTGGTTGGGGTTGTCGGCCGGCTTGTCTTTTGCCATCTCTGTCTCCTGTGGTATTGCCCGGGGCTTATGATGCGCTGGAGCCTGAGTGGCACCGGGTTTTCCCTAGTATCGGGCGAGCGGCTTCCGCCAAGCTGACAGCGGACCTTTCCTTCATCCTGTTCTTCTGCAAGGGCTTCTTCGTGTATCTGGTCGTCATTGCCTGGATGTATGTGGTGATCATGATGGCGGTGGCCGAAGCCACCAATGCCAACGGCACGGTGCTTGGGGCCATTGTCACCTTTTTTCTTTACGGTTTGATGCCGCTGGCACTGGTGGTTTACCTGATGGGCACACCCCAGCGGCGACGGCGCATCAAGGCCCGCGAGGAACAGGAGCTGGCTGCGGCCCGGGCGGCATCAGCGCAGCCAGACACAGGCGGCCATGCGCCCGCTGCTGCCGAGGAGGCGGGCGTCGCGCCGATGGGAAAAGAAGCGTGACGGCTGGCTGAACGTGCACCAGGGTGCACCGCCGTCATTGCCCCAGATGCCGGACACCCCTGCCGCCTGCAGGCGCCGCCGGGCCAGCCAGGGCAGGTCGGCCAGGTACTTGCCCTGCCCGGCAGGCCGGAACGCCGGCTCCGCCGCCGCATCGGCCAGGACGAAGCGCTGCCTGACATCCTCGCCCACCTCGAAGGCCTGCGGACCGATGCAGGGGCCAAGCCAGGCCACGATGTCGGATTCCCCGCCAGCCGCCGCCCCGGCGCGGTCCCGGTCCACGAGCGTGCGCAGCGCCGCGATGCCGGCCTCCAGCACGCCGTCGGCCAGTCCGCGCCAGCCGGCATGGGCTGCCGCCACCGCGTGCCCCCGGACATCGGCCAGCAACACGGGCAGGCAGTCGGCCACCATCACGGTGCAGGCCACCAGGGGCGAGTCGGACAGGCAGGCATCCGCTTCCAGGCCGTCGGGCGTGCACGCCT
Organism: Burkholderiales bacterium; assembly: GCA_006227825.1. GTDB lineage: Bacteria > Pseudomonadota > Gammaproteobacteria > Burkholderiales > Burkholderiaceae_C > Hydrogenophaga. The sequence goes on from SBFS01000027.1 coordinate 14,163, forward strand.
CGAGCACAGCCACCCGCCTGCCGTGCACCTGCCGCAGGAACACGGGTCTGCGCCCCACCCTCTCGCCCAGCATCCGCCGGTTGGCGGTCACCGCGGCCTCATCGTCGCCGACATGGTCGCCGAGGTTGAAGGCGTCGAAAGGCGGCAGCGAGACACCCCCCTCCCGGGTGGTGAAAACGGCGCCCACCCGGTCGGCGACCGGCCAGTCGGGAATGATCCAGCCGGACGGAAAACCGGACCCCGCAACCATCAGGCCTCGGCGTCCGGACAGGCCGAGGGCTGGGTCCGCGCAAAGGCCGGCAGGGCCATGCAGGCATCGAACGCCGCCATGGTGCGTGGAAGGCCATCGAGCGGCGTGTCGAACCGGCGCGCGTTGAAGATTTGCGGCACCAGGCAGCAGTCGGCCAGCGTGGGCGACGATCCGAAGCAGTAGGTCGATGCGGGCTGCTGTGCCAGCTGGCGCTCGAAGGCCTCCAGGCCGGTCCGGACCCAGTGCCGGTACCAGGTGTTCTTGGCCTCCTCGTCCACCTTGAGGACGCCGCTGAGGTACCTGAGCACCCGCAGGTTGTTGACCGGGTGGATCTCGCAGGCAATGGCCTGTGCCAGCGCCCGCACGCGGGCCCGGCCCAGGGCATCGTCGGGCAACAGGCGCGGCTCGGGGTGTGTCTCGTCGAGGTACTCGATGATGGCCATCGACTGCGACAGGCGCGTGCCGTCGGGCAGTTCCAGCAGGGGAACCAGGCCCTCGGCTGCGATGTCGGTGAAACCCGCCTGCCGGTGCTCGCCCTTGGCCAGATGCACCGGCACGTAGTCGTAGGCAATACCCTTGAGGGCCAGCGCGATGCGAACCCGGTAGGAGGCGGAGGATCGGAAGTAGTTGTAGAGCTTCATGCCGCAAGGATATACCGGC
>SBFS01000040.1 GCA_006227825.1 Burkholderiales bacterium
CAGGGCATGGCCCCCTCCCGCCTGCAGGCGCGCGATGGACAGGGCCTTCTGGGCCTCGGCGTGGTTGAGCTTGTCGGATTTGGTCAGCAGCACCAGAAAGGGCAGCCCCTGTTCCACACGCGGTCGGATGGCTTCGAGCAGCAGGTCGTCCAGTTCGGTCAGGCCCAGGCGCGGATCGACCAGCAACACCACGCCGGCCAGATTGGGCCGTGTCAGCAGGTAGTTGCCCATGACCCGTTGCCAGCGCAGCTTCGCTTCGCGCGGCACCGCCGCATAGCCATAGCCGGGCAGGTCGGCCAGCACGGCGTCGGTCTGGCCCTTGCGGCCGAGCGCGAACAGGTTGATGCTCTGCGTTCGGCCGGGGGTCTTGGAGGCAAAAGCCAGGCGGCGCTGCTGCGTCAGGGTGTTGATGCAGGTCGACTTGCCGGCGTTGGACCGGCCCACGAAAGCCACTTCCGGCACGCTCTGTTCGGGCAGGTGTTCCAGGCGGGGGGCCGTGGTCAGGAAGCGGGCCGTGTGCAGCCAGCTGTGCATCTCCCGCACGTCCGGGCAGTCCGGGGGCAAGGCTGGCGAGATTCCGGTCGGCGGCAGGGGGGCTGGAGTGGGGCTGTGGGTCATTTGGGGGTTTTCCCGGTGCGTCATTGTAAAATCCTCAGGTTCCGCAGACGCCCACGTGCACTTCCTCAACCGATTTCGTCGCCAGCCGACGCCAGCCCAGTCATGAAATTGCCCGTTTCGCTTCTTTGCGCTGCCGCTGCAGCCCTGTCGTTCAGCGTCCATGCCCAGTCGGCCAAGCCTGATCTGGCCAGGGGAGCGGCCCTGTACGGGCAGGTCTGCGTGGCCTGCCACGCCGCCGACGGCAATTCGACCACGCCGGCCAACCCCAAGCTGGCCCAGCAGCACCCCGAATACCTGGTCAAGCAGCTCAAGGAGTACAAGTCCGGCAAGCGGGAGAACGCCGTCATGAAGGGTTTCGCCTCCGCCCTGTCGGACGAAGACATGCGCAACATCGCATTCTGGCTGTCCACGCAGAAGGCAAGCGCGGGTTTTGCCGGCGACAAGGACCTGGTGCGCCTGGGTGAACGCATCTACCGCGGCGGCATCGCCGACCGCCAGATCGCCGCCTGCATGGCCTGCCACAGTCCCAATGGCGCCGGCATCCCTTCCCAGTATCCGCGTCTGGCCGGCCAGCATGCCGAGTACACGGTGGACCAGATGCGCCAGTTCCGCGACGGTGTTCGCAAGAACAGCGTGCAGATGAACCAGATCGCTGCCCACATGACCGAGCGGGAGATCCGGGCGGTGGCCGACTACATTGCCGGACTGCGCTGACCCACCTGGGCGGAAGTCCCCTCGGGTCCGGGGTAATATAAGCTTCCGATAATATTTGAGGGCACAATCCGGTCGGTGCGTTCCGCCGGGAGCCGATGCGCCAGAAGGCGAGCTGTGGGGGCGGCAGCCGAGCAAGCGGAGCCGCCCTTTTTTTCGTCACCACCCGCCACACCGTTTCATGAGCGTATCCACCGAAGGTTTCCAGTTGCGCAGCGGCTCTCGCTGGGTGGGCGAATGGGTCGAGTTGCTGTCGTCGATGCGGTTCGCGATCTCGCTGCTGACCGTGATCTGCATCGCTTCGGTGATCGGCACGGTGGTCAAGCAGCACGAGCCGGCCAACAACTACGTCAACCAGTTCGGCCCCTTCTGGGCCGAGGTGTTCGCCAGCGCCAGCCTGTTCTCTGTGTACAGCGCCTGGTGGTTCCTGCTGATCCTGGCCTTCCTGGTCATCAGCACCAGCCTGTGCATCTTCCGCAACACACCAAAGATCTTCGCCGACTTCAAGGTGTTCAAGGAGAACATCCGCGAGCAGAGCCTCAAGGCCTTCCCCCACCGCCACGAGGCCAGCCTTGCCGAGCAGCCGGAGGCAGCGGCACACCGCATGGGCCGTCAGTTGCTGGGGTCCGGCTGGAAGGTCCGCCTGCAGGCCCGCGAGACGCCGGCAGGCGAGGGCTGGATGGTGGCGGCCAAGGCCGGTGCGGCCAACAAGATCGGCTATCTGGCCGCCCACGGGGCCATCGTGCTGATCTGTATCGGGGGCCTTCTGGACGGCAACCTGATGGTCAAGGCGCAGATGTGGTTCAACGGCAAGACACCCTTCACCGGCGGCGGACTGATTGCCGATGTCCCGGCCGAGCACCGGCTTCCGCCCTCCAACCCGACCTTCCGGGGCAACCTGCTGGTCACCGAAGGCACCACCTCCGGCACCGCCATCCTGCCGCAGCCCGAAGGCGTGATCCTTCAGGACCTGCCGTTTTCGGTCGAGCTCAAGAAGTTCATCGTCGAGTACTACGACACCGGGATGCCCAGGCTGTTTGCCAGCGACATCGTCATCCACGACCACGCCACCGGTGAACAGAAGCCCGCCCGCGTCGAAGTCAATCACCCGGCGCAGCACCGGGGCATCAACATCTACCAGTCCAGCTTCGATGACGGTGGCTCCCGCGTCAGGCTGCAGGCCCGTGCCATGACCCGTCCCACCCGGCCCTTCGAGGTCGAGGGGGTGATCGGCGGCTCGACCCCGCTGAGCAACGGCGACGAGCAGTTGATCCTCGAGTACACCGGACTCCGGGTCATCAACGTGGAAAACTTCTCCCCGGACAGCAGCCTGCAGGCGGCCGATGTCCGGCGCGTCGATCTTCGGCAGGCCATCGAGAGCCGGCTCGGTGCCGGCAACAAGACCGTGACCGAGAGGGTGTTGCGCAACGTCGGTCCGAGCATCACCTACAAGCTGCGTGACGCGGCGGGGCAGGCCATCGAGTACCACAACTACATGCTGCCGATCGACATCGACGGCTCGCGCATGTTCCTGCTCGGCCTGCGCGAGACGCCGGCCGATTCGTTCCGCTACCTGCGCGTGCCGGCCGACGAGAACGACAGCATGGACGGCTTCCTGCGCCTGCGGTCGGCACTGGAGAACCCCGAGATGCGGGCCGAGGCCGTGCGCCGTTACGCCGCGGGTGCGGTGGAAGACGGCCGTGCCGAACTGGCCCAGGCCCTGGGTGCCTCGGCCACGCGTGCGCTCGACCTCTTTGCCGGTGCCGAGCCGGTCGATCTGCCGGACGGTGTGACCAACGGCCTGGGGCAGACGCGGGTGGTGGGCGGACTGCCGGCTGTCTCCGCCTTCATGGAATCCAACGTACCGCCCCAGGAGCGCGAGCGCGCCAGCGAGGTGCTGGTCCGAATTCTCAACGGCACGCTGTTCGAGCTGGCCCAGCTCAGCCGCGAGGCCGACGGCCTGGCGCCGCTGCCCAGGGATGAGTCGACCGAGCGGTTCATGACGAATGCCGTGATGAGTCTGAGCGACAGCTTCTTCTATCCGGCGCCCATGACCTTCCAGCTCGTCGGTTTCGACCATGTCCAGGCCAGCGTGTTCCAGGTGGCGCGTGCGCCGGGCCAGACCATCGTGTACATCGGCTGCCTGTTGCTGATCATCGGCATTTTTGCCATGCTCTATGTTCGCGACCGTCGCCTCTGGGTCTGGATCAGCCCCGGTGCCGACGGCCAGTCACGTGCCATGATGGCGCTTTCGTCCAACCGCAAGACGATGGAAGTGGACCAGGAGTTCGATCTGCTCAAGAGCCAGTTGCTGAAGGTGAATCCATGAACACGACGACCGCCACCCGAACCGTCAACCTGAGCAAGGGCAGCGAAGGCGCCGGCCTTCAGCCCGGCTATTTTGCCCGCCGCGACATCTGGGACTGGCTTTTTGCCGTCTTCCTGGTGGCCGGTGCGGCCTGGGCTTTCTGGCAATACGACCACGCCATGAACGGCTACGAGAGGGCCATTCTGGTCGGTTGCGTGCCCTCCATGATCTGGCTGGGCTGGTTCTGGCGCCCGCTGCGCCTGCTCAGCGTGGTGGTGGCCCTGCTGTCCCTGACCGCCATCTGGCTCTACCAGACACCCGAGGGGGCCGACCTGGCGCGCGCAGACCAGGTCTTCCTGCTCAAGTACTTCATTTCCAGCCAGTCGGCCATCCTGTGGATGAGCGTGCTCTTCTTCATGAGCACCGCTTTCTACTGGATCGGCCTGCTCACCCGGGCGGGTGAGACTTTCGAGGTGCTCGGCTCCCGCATTGCCTGGGTGGCGGTCACGCTGGCCCTGGTGGGCACCATGGTGCGCTGGTACGAGAGCCACCAGATCGGCCCGGGGATCGGGCACATCCCGGTGAGCAACCTCTACGAGGTGTTCGTCCTCTTCTGCTGGATGACCACCGCCTTCTACCTGTACTACGAAGACCGCTACCGCACCCGCGCCATGGGCGCCTTCTCGATGCTCGTGGTGAGCGCGGCGGTCGGCTTCCTGCTCTGGTACACCGTGGTGCGCGAGGCGCACGAAATCCAGCCCCTGGTGCCGGCGCTGCAGAGCTGGTGGATGAAGGTGCATGTCCCGGCCAATTTTGTCGGCTACGGCACCTTTGCGATCGCCGCCATGCTCGCCTTTGCCTACCTGATCAAGCAAAGCGCCGGCGAGACCCGCTGGTACAAGCTGGCCCCGCTGTTCCTGCTCGGTGTGGTCCTGTGCCTGGAGCCGATGGTGTTCCGCCAGTCCGCGCTGGAACAGGGTGGCAGCTACTGGTTCATCTATTTCGGCGTCTCGGCCCTCATTGTGGGTGGCATCCTGGCCGCGCGGCGGCGCATCGCCGACCGGCTGCCCAGCTTCGAGGTGCTCGACGACGTGATGTACAAGGCCATCGCCGTGGGCTTTGCCTTCTTCACCATTGCCACGGTGCTCGGCGCCCTGTGGGCGGCCGAGGCCTGGGGTGGCTACTGGAGCTGGGATCCCAAGGAAACCTGGGCGCTGATCGTCTGGCTCAACTACGCGGCATGGCTGCACATGCGCCTGATGAAGGGCCTGCGTGGCACGGTGGCCGCATGGTGGGCCCTGGTCGGCCTGGCCATCACCACCTTCGCCTTCCTGGGCGTCAACATGTTCCTGTCGGGCCTGCACAGCTACGGCGAGCTGTGACCTCGCGCATGATCATCCGCTGCGCTGACAACGGTTTCCAGCACCCGGCCCCGGGTGACATCACGCCCCTGTCCGCCTACCGCAACCGGCGCCAGTGGATGGCCGCTGCGGTGGCACTGGGCAGCAGCGCCGTGTGGTCTCCGCTGCAGGCCAGGGCGCAGGGGACCGAGCGTCCGGGCAAGCTCGATCCCCTGCCGGGCAGGCCGTCCGCCGTGCCGGGTTCCCGCACCCTCGAGAAGGTCACGTCCTACCGCGACGCGACCACCTACAACAACTTCTACGAATTCGGCACCGACAAGTCCGATCCGGCACGCCATGCCGGCAGCCTCAGGACACGGCCCTGGACCGTGTCCGTGGAGGGGCTCGTCAACAGGCCCGGCACCTACGACATCGAGCGCCTGCTCCGGCTGGCCCCGATGGAGGAGCGCATTTACCGCCTGCGCTGTGTCGAGGGCTGGTCCATGGTGATTCCCTGGGTCGGCTACTCCTTTTCCGAACTCATCCGGCAGGTTCAGCCCCAGGGCAGCGCCAAGTATGTCGAGTTCTTCACCCTGGCCGACCCGGAAACCATGCCCGGGCTGCGCTCGAATGTCCTGCAGTGGCCCTATGTCGAAGCCCTGCGCCTGGACGAGGCCATGCACCCGCTGACCCTGCTGGCCTTCGGCATGTACGGAGAGATCCTGCCGAACCAGAACGGCGCGCCGCTGCGCATGGTGGTGCCCTGGAAGTACGGGTTCAAGAGCGGCAAGTCGCTGGTGAAGATCCGCTTCACCGAGAACCAGCCCGCCACCTCCTGGAACATGGCCGCACCGCGGGAATACGGTTTCTATTCCAACGTCAACCCGGACGTGCCCCATCCGCGATGGAGCCAGGCCACGGAACGGCGCATCGGTGACGATGGCGGTTTGCTGGCGCGGCGGCGCAAGACCGAGCTGTTCAACGGCTACCAGGCCCAGGTCGGACAGCTTTATGCGGGCATGGACCTCAGGCGCTTCTATTGAGCGTCCGTCCCGTGGGCAGCCGGATGGCGGGCAGTTTCGGTGCTGCGGACATGAACCGCCGGCTCCTGCATCCGGCGGTCAGGCCGCTGCTGTTCCTGTCCTGTTGCCTTCCGCTGTTCTGGCTCGTCGCCGCCGTGTTCCTGGACCGCCTTGGGGCCAATCCGGCCGAGGCGCTGATCCGGTCGCTCGGCGACTGGGCGATCCGCGCCCTGGTGCTGGTGCTCATGGTCACGCCCCTGAGGATCCTGACCGGCTGGAGCGCGCTGGCCCGCTGGCGCCGCATGCTGGGCCTGTTCGCGTTCTTCTACGCCAGCCTGCATCTTCTGGCCTACGCCTGGTTCGACATGGAGTGGCTGCCGTCGGCCGTGATCGCAGACCTGGTGCAGCGCCCCTTCATCCTGGTCGGCATGCTGGCCTGGCTGATCCTGCTGGCCCTGGCCCTGACGTCCTTTGACCGGGCGATCCGGCGTCTCGGTGCGGCGCGCTGGCGTGCACTGCACCGCCTCGTTTACGCCGCGGCCGCGCTGGTGACGGTGCACTTCCTGTGGATGCGCAGCGGCAAGAACGATTACTTCGAGGTGTGGATCTATGGCGGCCTGTTTGCCCTGTTGCTGGGCTGGCGCCTGTGGCACGCACAACGGCGCCGGGCATGACGCCGTGCTTCAGCGCACGGGACGTTCGGGTTCATCCTGGGCCCGGGGCGTGGGCGCCGTCGATGGCCCGGTGACCCCGCTGCCGTGGCCGTCGGGCAGGAACAGAGGGCCCTTCTGCCCGCAGCCGGCCACCAGGGCAGCGGCCAGCAGCACAGTCACCAGCAGCAGCCCTGATGCAAGGCGGGTCAGGTGCGTGCGGCCTAGAATCGAAGCCAACTTGATCACGGGTGCATTGTAATGACCGACCAGGAATACCTCGACAAGGCCGAAGCCCTGCTGCGGGCGGTGGAGCTGTCTTGCGACCGCATCAACGAGGAGACCGATACGGACCTGGACAACCAGCGCGTGGGCGGCATGATCACGCTGACCTTTCCCAACCGCAGCCAGATCATCATCAACCTGCAGAAGCCGCTGCACGAGGTCTGGATGGCGGCGCGGGCCGGCGGCTTTCACTTCCGCCACGACGGCCAGCACTGGATGGACACCAAGGGCGAGGGGGAGTTCTTCGCCAGCCTGTCCCGTCACGCTTCCGGGCAGGCGGGCGTGCCGCTGAAGTTCAGTTCCTGAACAGGTCGATGATGCTGCGCCGGTCTTCCTGGCGCATGGGTTGGGCGGGAGGCGGCGGCAGGTCGCCATAGCCGCCATTGATGCCTGCCTCCTGTCCGCCGGCCGTCCCCGGCCAGGCATCGTCCAGTCCGATGCCCTGAACGCCCATGCCCGGTCCATATTCTTCGTAGTACCACTCGCCTCCAGCCCTGACGACGCCCGGTGGCGGCTCGTATTCCTGCACGGGCACGTCCTTGAGCGCATGTGACATGTAGGAAGTCCAGATGGGCAGGCTCAGGCCACCGCCGGTTTCCCGGCTGCCCAGGTTGCGGGGCGTGTCGTATCCGACCCAGGCAGCGGCGACCACGGTCGGGTGGAAGCCGACGAACCAGGCGTCCACGGCATCGTTGGTGGTGCCGGTCTTGCCATAGAGGTCAGGCCGCTTGAGGGTCGACTGCGCCCGGGCCGCGGTGCCCGAGCGCGTGACTTCCTGCAGCAGGCTGCTGGACATGAAGGCATTGCGCGCATCGATGACCCGCCGGTCTTCGCTGAGCTCGACCGCCGGTGCCTCGTACAGCACCTTGCCCTGATGGTCTGTGACACGGGTGATCAGGCGGGGCGGCACCAGGTAGCCCCCGTTGGCGAACACCCCGTAGCCGGTGGCCATCTGCATCGGGGTGACCGATCCGGCACCCAGGGCCATGGTGAGGTAGGGCGGGTGCCGCCGGGGGTCGAACCCGAAGCGGCTGACCCAGGCCTGGGCGCTCTCGGTGCCGACGACCTGAAGGATGCGGATCGACACCATGTTCTTGGACTTGGCCAGCGCACGGCGCACCGACATGGGGCCTTCGAACTCCCCGTCGTAGTTCTTCGGCTCCCACGGCTTGCCGCCGGTCTCTTCGGCACTGTAGAAGAGCGGCGCGTCGTTGACCACCGTCATGGGTGTCACCCCCTTTTCCAGTGCGGCCGAGTAGACGAAGGGCTTGAAGCTCGAGCCGGGCTGCCGCCAGGCCTGGGTGACATGGTTGAACTTGTTCTTCTGGAAATCGAAACCGCCGACGAGCGCGCGGATGTCGCCTGTCTGCGGGTCCATGGCGACGAAGGCAGCCTCCACTTCGGGCAGCTGCGTGATGCGCCAGCTCTTGTCGCGGGCCTGCATCACGCGGATGACCGCCCCCGGGCGGATCCGGATGTTGGGCCCGGCGCGCTCGGACAGGCCGGAGCGCACGGGCCTCAGGCCCTCGCCCGAGATCGTGAACGGCTCGCCGTCCTGCCGCACGGCCACCACACGCGTCGGACTGGCTTCCAGCACCACCGCCGACAGCAGGTCGTCGTTGTCCGGACGCTCGCTCAGGGCGTTCTCGATGGCTTCGTCCCGGGCGGCTTCGTCGGCCGGCAGGTCGATGAACAGCTCGGGTCCGCGGTAGAACTGGCGGGCTTCGAAGTCCATGATTCCCTGCCGCACCGACCTGTAGGCACTGAGCTGGTCGTCCGACCGGATGGTGGTGGTCACCACCAGCCCCCGGGTGTAGGCCTCCTCGCCATACTGGGCCACGATGGCTTGCCGCACCATTTCGGCCGCGAACTCGGCCCGTGACCGTTCGACCGTCTGGCTCCTCAGCCGCAGTTTCTCGGCCTTGGCCGCCTCCGCTTCGGCGGACGTGATGAACCCGTTCTCGAGCATGCGGTCGATGATGTGCAGCTGCCGCGAGCGGGCACGCTTCGGATTGGACAGCGGATTGAAGGCCGACGGCGCCTTGGGCAGGCCGGCCAGCATCGCCGCCTCGGCGATCGAGATGTCCTTCAGCGGCTTGCCGAAATAGGTCTGTGCCGCCATGGCGAACCCGTAGGCCCGGTGACCCAGGAAGATCTGGTTCATGTAGATCTCCAGGATCTGCTCCTTGGTCAGCAGGTGTTCCAGCTTGAAAGTCAGCAGGACCTCATAGATCTTGCGTGTGTAGCTCTTCTCGGCCGAGAGGTACACGTTGCGGGCCACCTGCATCGTGATGGTGGAGGCACCCTGGCTCTTGGCCTGCCCCAGGTTGGCCAGCGCCGCCCTCACCATGCCCCGGTAGTCCACGCCGCTGTGCTCGAAGAACCTGGCATCCTCGATGGCCAGCACCGCGTCGATCATCACCCGGGGCATTTCCCGGATCGGCACCAGCTGGCGCCGCTCTTCCCCGAACTCGCCCATGGGGTTGCCCTCGGCGGTCAGCACCCTCAGCGGCAGCTTGGGGCGGTAGTCGGCCAGGTGACCGACGTCGGGCAGGTTGGGGTAGGCCATGGCCAGCGCCAGGGCGATGATCAGCAGCAAGGAAACCACACCCGCTGCCGCCAGTCCGGCCAGAGCCACCACAAGGCGCACGATCGTGCGTGCCAGGCTGCCCTGAGGTGATACTGGTGCGGACTTTTTTGTCTGGCTGGGTGCGTTCTTTGGGGGCATGCCGGGTTCGGTTGTGAGAGCGGATTATAAAAATCGTCTGTTGCATAGAGCCCAAAACCCGCCAGCCGATTGTCAGTTGTTGTGTACTTCTTCCGGATCCGGTCCGCAATGCCACTCGGGGCTGACGGTTTTGTGCGTATGCTTTTGACAACGCTTCCCGTTGAAGCAAGGGCTAAAAATCTTTGCTGCTCAAGGGGCTTACTGCTAGCATTGAAGTGATTTCTTAAGTTTGGCGCAGTTTGCGCCGCCATTGGGGGAGGTCATCTTGATCTCATTGGGTTCTCTGTTCAGCCGCGATCCGGCCCCCTTGCTGGGCATCGATGTCAGTTCCTCCAGCGTCAAGCTGGTCGAGCTGGGGCGCAACCGCGCCGGCGATCTCGTGCTCGAGCGCTGCGCGATCGAACCGCTGGAGCGGGGCTGGATCACCGATGGCAACATCGAGAAATTCGACGAGGTGGCCGAAGCCGTCCGCCGCCTGGTCCGCAAGAGCGGCAGCCGTACGAAGAACGTGGCCATGGCCCTGCCTGCATCGGCCGTGATCACCAAGAAAATCATCCTGCCGGGCGGCCTGTCCGACAAGGAGCTGGAGGCCCAGGTCGAATCCGAGGCGAACCAGTACATCCCCTTCTCGCTGGACGAGGTGAGCCTGGACTTCTGCGTCATCGGGCCCAGCGCCACGTCCGTGGGTGACATCGAGGTCCTGATTGCTGCCTCGCGCAAGGAAAAGGTGTCCGACCGCCAGGGTCTGGCCGAGGCGGCGGGCCTCAAGCCGGTGGTGATGGATGTCGAGTCCTACGCCTCCCGCATGGCGGCGGGCCGCATCATCGAGACGCTGCCCAACCAGGGCATGGACTCGCTGGTGGCCCTCTTCGAGGTCGGCGCCATGACCACCAGCATGCAGGTGATCCGCAACGACGACGTGCTCTACGAGCGCGACCAGGCTTTCGGCGGGTCCCAGCTCACCCAGATGATCGTGCGCCAGTACGGTTTCTCCACCGACGAGGCCGAGGCCAAGAAGCGCTCCGGCGACCTGCCGGACGATTACCGCAACGCGGTCCTGGAGCCGTTCATCGAGAGCATGGCCCAGGAGATCGGCCGGGCGCTGCAGTTCTTCTTCACCAGCACGCCTTTCAACAAGGTGGACCACATCCTGCTGGCCGGGGGGAGTGCCGCACTGCCGGGCCTGACCGAGGCGGTCACGCACCAGACCTCGTTTGCCTGCATGGTGATCAATCCGTTTGACGCCATGGAAATGGGCTCCGGCGTCCAGGCGCGCAAGCTCACCCGCGAGGCCCCGTCCTACCTGACCTCGACCGGCCTTGCCTTGCGGAGGTTCTACCAATGATCCTGATCAACCTGCTCCCCCACCGGGAGGCTGCGCGCAAGAAGCAGAAGGAACAGTTCTACACGCAGCTGGGCATGTCGGCGCTGCTGGGCGGCATCATCTGTGGCGCCGTCTTCACCTGGTACCAGGGCCAGATCAATGCCCAGCAGGACCGCAACGCGTTCCTCCAGCGCGAGATCGCCAAGCTCGACGAAGAGATCAAGGACATCGCCAACCTGCAGCGGGAGATCGCTTCGTTGCGCGCCCGGCAGACCGCGGTCGAGGGCCTGCAACGCGACCGCAACATCCCTGTCCACCTGCTCAACGAACTGGTCGCCCACCTGCCGGACGGCGTCTACCTGGTGGGCATGAAGCAGCAGGGCCAGAGCGTCCTGCTCACGGGGGTGGCCCAGTCCCAGGAGCGCGTCTCCGAGCTGCTGCGCAACCTCTCCAACGACAGTTCGTGGCTGACCCGTCCGGAGCTGGTCGAGATCGTGGCCGGCTCGGTCTCGCTGACCGAGCGCGAGCAGCGCCGGGTGTCGAACTTCACCATGCGCGTGGCGCTCAAGCGGGGCAGCGAGAACGCGCCGGCCGCCCAGGCGCCCGCCAATCCGCCCGGCAGGGTCTGATCGAGGCAAACGACAGCCATGGCCAAATCACCCGCCATCCACATCGACTTCAAGCGGCTGCAGGACCAGGTCCAGCGCCAGTTCACCGGACTCGATCCGAACGACCCCTCCCAGTGGCCCGGCCTTCCGCGCAACCTCCTGTACGTGGCCGTCTGCGTGCTGGTGGTGGTGGCCCTCTGGTACGCCTGGCTCAGCAAGGTGGACGAAGAGCTGGAATTCGAGAAGACGCGTGAGGTGCAGCTGCGCGAGGATTACCGCAAGAAACTGGTGCAGGCGGTCAACCTCGACGCCCTCAGGAAGCAGCTCGAGCAGGTCCAGACCTACGTGAACCAGCTCGAGCGCCAGCTGCCCAGCAAGGCCGAGATGGATGCGCTGCTGTCGGACATCAACCAGGCCGGACTGGGGCGCAGCCTGCAGTTCGAGCTGTTCCGCCCGGGGCAGGTGGTCGTCAAGGAATACTACGCGGAACTGCCGATCAGCATTCGCGTCACGGGACGCTATCACGACATGGGCCTGTTCGCCTCGGACATCGCCAACCTCTCGCGCATCGTGACCCTCAACGACCTGAGCCTGGCACCGGTCAAGGACCGTGACGGGGTGCTGACCATGGAGGGGGTCGCCAAGACCTTCCGCTACCTGGACCAGGAAGAAATCGCCCAGCAGCAGAGCGCGGCGGCGAACAAGCAAGGGGGGAACAAGTGATGGTCAGCCGGTCCCGGTCAGTGCTGCTGGCCATCCTCCCGCTGGCGTTGCTGTCCGCCTGCGCGCCTTCGGCCGAGGACGAACTGCAGCAATGGATGGTCAGCGAGCGCAATTCCATCCGCCCCAGCGTCACCCCCATCGAGCCGCCGGCCCGTTTCGACCCCGAGGCCTATGTCGGCGAGAGGGATCAGCCGCCCTTCGACCCCGAGAAGCTCACCAGCGTGCTGCGCGGCAGCCTGCCGCCCACCCTGACCAACTCGGCCCTGATCGAGGCCGAACTCAGCCGCCGCAAGCAGCCGCTGGAGGCCTACCCGCTGGACACCATGGTCATGGTGGGCAGCCTCATGCGCGAAGGGCAGCTCGTGGCCCTGGTCAAGGTGGACAAGCTGCTGTACCAGGTGCGCAAGGGCAATTACCTCGGCCAGAACTACGGCCGTGTGAACGACATCACCGAGACCGAGATCGTGCTGCGCGAAATCGTGCAGGACGGGGCGGGCGACTGGATCGAGCGCCCGGCGGCGCTGCAGCTACAAGAGGAAGGTACCAGATGAACAAGCCAAGCAAGGTCCTGCGGACCGCTGCCGTGCAACGCATCCTGCTGAAGACGGCGGCCATGGCGATGCTGGGGCTGGGAACGGCCTGGGCCCATGCCCAGAATGCCATCCAGTCCATCACGGGCACCGTGCAGGGGGGCTCCGAGGTGGTGCGCATCCAGCTGGCCGAGCCGCTGTCGGCGGTGCCCAGCGGGTTCACCATCCAGTCGCCGGCCCGCATCGCGCTGGACTTCCCCGGGGTGGTCAATGCGGTGGGCCGCAGCGCGGTCGAACTCAACCAGGGCAACCTGCGTTCGGCCAACGTGGTCCAGGCGGGTGACCGCACCCGCGTGGTCATCAACCTGAAGCAGCCCGCCTCCTACGAGGCCAGCACCGACGGCCGCACGCTGCTGGTGGTCCTGGGCCGCACCGAGGCCACGGCCGCCTCGGCCAGCCCGGCCAGCGTGTTTGCCGAGAGCCGCAACCGCGACGTGACGGCCCTGCGCGACATCGATTTCCGCCGCGGAACCGGCAACACCGGCCGTGTGGTGGTCGAACTCGGCAGCAACCAGGTGGGTGTGGACATCCGCCAGCAGGGTCAGAACCTGGTCGTCGACTTCCTCAAGACTTCGCTGCCCGAGGGCCTGCGCCGTCGCCTGGACGTGACCGACTTCGGCACCCCGGTGCAGACGGTGACCACCACGCAGGTGGGCGACCGTGTCCGCATGCAGGTCACGCCGCGGGGCAACTGGGAGCATTCGGCCTACCAGAGCGACAACCAGTTCGTGCTGGAGGTGCGCGAGCAGGTCGTCGACCCGTCCAAGCTGACCCAGGGTCCGGGCTATTCGGGCGAGAAGCTCTCGCTGAACTTCCAGAACATCGAGATCCGTGCGCTGCTGCAGGTGATCGCCGACTTCACCAACTTCAACGTCGTGACCTCCGACTCGGTGACCGGCTCGGTGACCCTGCGGCTGCGTGACGTGCCCTGGGACCAGGCGCTGGACATCATCCTGCAGGCCAAGGGCCTGGGCATGCGCAAGACCGGCAACGTGCTGTGGATCGCGCCGACCGACGAGATCGCCGCCCGCGAGAAGCAGGAGCTCGAGGCGCGCGTGGCCGTGGAGGGTCTGGAGACCCTGCGGACCCAGGCCTTCCAGATGAACTACGCCAAGGCCACCGACGTGGCCGAGCAGATCATGGCCACGGGCGGCGCAGGCGCCTCCGGTGGTGCCGCGGGTGGCGCCGCCGCCAATGCGCGCATCCTCTCGCCCCGTGGCAGTGTGATCGCCGAGCCGCGCACCAACCAGCTTTTCGTCACCGACATCCCCTCCCGGCTCGAGCAGGTGCAGCAGCTCATTGCCCGCCTCGACATCCCGGTGCGCCAGGTGCTGATCGAGGCCCGCATCGTCGAGGCCGACGACCGCTTCGGCCGCTCCATCGGGGTGCGCCTGGGCGGCAGCGACCTGCGCGGCGTGCGCGGCGGCGAGCCCGGCTATTCGGTGGGCGGCACCAACCGCATCGCCTTCGGCGGCAGCTACAACGCCATCTCCAGCACCACCCGCGAGAGCGAGAACGTGCTGGACACCATCAACACCTCCTTCGTCAACCTGCCCTCGGCCGGCGCGGGCGGCTTCGCGCCCGCCGCGGTGGCGGTGTCGCTGTTCAGCGCGGCGGCCAACCGCTTCCTGAACCTGGAGATCTCGGCCCTGGAGGCCGACGGGCGCGGCAAGATCGTCTCCAGCCCGCGCATCGTCACCGCCGACCAGGTCAAGGCCATGATCGAGCAGGGCACGGAATTCCCCTACCAGGAAGCCACGTCCAGCGGTGCCACCGCGGTCCGGTTCCGCAAGGCCACCCTCAAGCTGGAGGTGACGCCGCAGATCACGCCCGAGGGCAACATCATCATGGACGTCGCGGTCAACAAGGACAGCCGCGGCGAGACCACGCAGCAGGGCGTGGCCATCAACACCAAGGCGGTGCAGACCCAGGTGCTGGTCGAGAACGGCGGCACGGTGGTGATCGGCGGCATCTTCGAGCTGACCGAGATCGAGGACGTGACCAAGGTGCCGGTGCTCGGTGACATCCCGATGCTGGGCAACCTGTTCAAGAACCGCTCGCGCACCGCCAACAAGTCCGAACTGCTGGTGTTCCTCACCCCGCGCGTCATCACCGACCGGGGCGTGACCCGCTGAACA